>NZ_CBDDRA010000006.1:0-220566 GCF_965232925.1 Tumidithrix helvetica PCC 7403 | reverse complement strand
CTGCTAGTTCTTGTTCTGTTTCTTTGATGACGATCGCTGTTTTCCCTGCCATCTTACTTCTGCCTTTATACTTTTTTCTCTAGTTTAGTCTATCTGTTATCCTACGCCTTTAAATTGGTATGAGATCGTTGATTGGCAGCATCCTACGATTTTGGAACTGGCAAAACAGATTGCCTCGCAAAATCCAACTGAATTGGAAGTCGCAAGGACAAGTTTTGAGTGGGTACGCGATCGCATTCATCACAGCTCTGACTGCAAGATGAATCCTCTAACCTGTCGGGCTTCCGATGTACTCAAATATCAGACAGGTTATTGCTTTGCTAAAAGTCATTTACTGGCTGCACTGCTTAGAGCCAATCATATTCCTACGGGTTTTTGTTATCAACGATTGAGCGTTTTTGATAACGGCGCACCCTATAGTTTGCACGGGTTCAATGCTTTGTATCTAAAGGATTTTGGCTGGTATCGCGTAGATGCGAGGGGCAACCGCCAAGATGTGGATGCCCAGTTCGCTCCGCCCCAAGAGAAATTGGCTTATCGCCTGCAATTTCCCGAAGAAGCCGATTTTCAAGAAATTCTGGCGGAACCTCTTCCCGTCGTGGTTCGAGCTTTACAAACGCAGCGTACGTGGGATGAACTATTGCAGGATCTTCCCGATCTCCCTTTGGAAGCGATCTCAACCTACGGTCTTACCGTGAGAAGGCGCGAATATTCCCGATCTTAAACAGTACGAGCTTCCCTGATTCCTATCGATGATTTTGTTGGGAATGCTTCTGCGTCAACTTCCAGACCGCTTGCGTCGAGATGAGGGATAAAGCCAGAAACTGAGAAATTTTGTCAACCAAGGCATGACTGGATAGGTCAGTAAGGCGGATACGAAGATCACGGATATCAATAAACCTAATAAGGGTGGGAGTCCTTGAAGGAAGGGATTCAGAAGGGCATTCGCGAGCAAAATCAATGGATACACAGTCACGACACCAAGGATTACTTGCTTGTAATATGCCGGTTGGGGTGGGTTATAGCTTCTATCTCTTGGTAGCGAGAACCATAGCTCTAATCCTGTCGGTAACTGCTGGTGCGATCGCCTTGAGATAAAGTCTTGCGATCGCTCCATCCACTTTTGATAGGTGGGTGAGTTTAGCCAGTTTTTATAGTGAATGTAATTATCAAATTTAACAATAACCACATACTCAGGATAATCATGGTCGCGCGGGCAAATGACTTCAACACCGAGAAATCCTTCAAATTGCTGGGCAGATTGATTGATTCCTTTTGTCCAAGCTTCGTATTCCTGTATGCGGTCTGGTTCGACGATCTCTGAGATGACTAACGTGATTGGGGCTGGATGCTGTTCAGAGTTTTGCATAGGAAGAATTAGTTTTGATCGGCGATCGCGCTTTCAGCCTCTTCCATGTCAGGCGGTGTATCGATCTCTGGTACTTCTGCTTCGACAAATGGCAGGGAAGCCCCTTCTAGACCCCGTTTAATTCGAGGCGGTGTGTAGTCAAGGGTCACAAATAGCGGATAGTGAAACTCACCCTTATCCCCCATGAGGTTGCGATGCTTCCAAGGCATGAGCCAGTAATACTCATCGCCCAAGACAACTTCTACCTGTCGCCACCGCCGTAGGAGCGATGAAAAGTCTTCCCCAGGACGATGAATAAAAATAAACACCTCGCGTCCAGTTTTCACCTTCCAATCTGGATCGCACATGATTAAGGCAAGATCGCAATTTAACTGAATGTGATTTTGATTATCTTGGGCGATCGCAAGCTTAATTACAGGTAGGGGCAAGCTAATCACGCTATCTGTCGGTCGTCTGAGACTGGGAATTAGCTCAAAATAGGGGCGATATTGCCGTAAAAGTGCGATCGCTTCTAATTGGTTGCTGTAGTGACACAGTAGGGTGTCGTATTGGTGCTGGTGCGTATTCATAAAGGTAAATGTACAGAGAAGCTAGAGCCTCGATCTTGTGCAGACTGGAGCGTAACTCTGCCACCATGGGCGGCAACAATGTAATTCGACAGATATAAACCTAGCCCACTGCCTTGTTTTTGGTGACTGCCTTGTTGAAATCTTTGAAACAGAAAAGGTTGATCTGCCTCTGGAATACCAATACCCGAATCGGTAATCGTCACCAGGATCTCTGCACCAATTTTCTCTAGGCTAACATGAACTTTACCCGCTTCGGTAAATTTGAGCGCATTGCCGATTAAATTGTTAAAAACCCGTAGCAATTCCAGCCGATCGCCCTTAATCGTGGGTAAATGCTCTTGAATCTCAATGGTTAATGCTAGATCCTTGGACTTGGCGATCGCGCCGAGTTCCTGCACGACCTCAGTAACCAGTTCCGCCAAATCTAAAGGCTGAAGGTTAAGGGTTTTGCTGCCTGCTTCGTAACGATATACATCCAGCAACTTATTGACCATTTCCAGCAAATTGCGATTGCTGCGAGACATAATCTCCAACGCTTCTATAACATCGGGGGAGATATGTCCTAATGCCCCATCTTGCAACAAACCGAGCATCCGATCTGCGGCAACTAGGGGAGTGCGCAGATCGTGGGTGAGTCGAGACACAAAATCTTGACGTTGTTGGGCAATGCGATCGCGTTCTTCGATGCTGTGTTTGAGTCGCAACAGCGATCGGACTCTTGCGAGTAACTCATCTGCCTCAACGGGTTTGCGAATAAATTCATCTGCGCCTAAATCTAGCCCCTTGACTGCACTCGACTGGTCATAGGCAGTAATCAGCAAAATCGGGATAAAGGGTAAATCTTTTTGGCTGCGCATGCGGCGGGTGACCTCATAGCCATCGATCCCAGGCATCATCACATCCAGTAGCACGAGATCGGGCAGCTCTGACTGGACTAGGGCTAAGCACTTCTCGCCATTCGATGCTGTTAGTACCTCATACCCTTCCTCTTCTAAGATGGTACGAATCAGAAACAGGTTATCAGGGACATCATCTACAACTAACAGGCGATCGGGGGGCATCATGCAAACAACTAGGGGGTGTCAAGTACGGCATTCACGACCTTATATGGTTACATAAAATGCTCAAATTGCCTTCACCCCGATGACAGATAGTCAATTCGTTAGCCACATTAACAAGGGCAGATAATCTTACCTATCGATCTTTATTCATCGCGCAACCTAAACCAATAAGTGAAATTGAAACTATGATTTGACTTTAGGATACAACCACCTTGCAAAGAGTTTAGTCAGTCGCGGCATGATGATATATGTCATTGATGATAAGAGAACAAGCACGCTGATTAACGTTCGTAAGATTGAGGGAATCCAAGTGAAAAGCTGCAATAGTAAATTAATCAAATTGCTAGTCGGATAAGCTGCTAGAAAAGTAATGACTAACATTTTATAACGAGGAGGAGGCACGATCGCCCCTTTGCTTGAAAGCGTAAACCAAGTCTCTAAACCAGTCACAATTTGCCAGTTCACAACTCCGACGATGAAAGGTTTGACACTTTCTATTAATCTATGTCGAACTTCAGAATTCTCCCAATTCCTCAAATTGCTTAGGGAATCGAATTTGAAGATAATTCGATACTCAGATTGATTTTCTGGATTGGACGAACGAAAAACATTTGAGCCTAAATGTCCTTCAAAAGATTCTGAAGCTTGTATAAGCTTTGTAAGTACTGCCTCAAAAGCTTCTTCAGAACCTATTTTGACTACTTGAACGATATCCACCGTCACGGGGGGATCTTGCTGAGAATTTGCAGGATTCATAGGCTTTTATAGGGGTAAACCTTCAATTCCCACATCTAGACAGACAACCTTAGCAGATTCAATCCCAGTGGGTGGCGGAAATGACATACCACCGTTTGTTGTGACATAAAGATGAGTCAGATTCCCTTCGGTCTTCCCAAAAGCCACCGCCGTACTGCCTGCCATTCCCTGTTCTAATTGAGCGATCGTAGTTACGGTGGGGCGGTTCGCATCCCTCTGGGAATCGCATCTGATTTTCACCACGCTATTAAACACATGAGTCGTCCCATAGAGATTCCCCATTTTGTCAAAAGCAAAATCATCCATATTCATCCCAGTTAGAAATATTTCTGGTTCGCCTGGGCGATCGTTTGCAAGAATTGATATTTTCACAATTTGTTGCTTTTGTGTATTGGAGGCGTAGAGAAAATTTTCATAAATCTTTAAGCCGTTCACAGCAGGAAAGACTTCTTCGGGTGAACTTCGAGCCAGAAATGGATGTTCCAGCCAAATACCAACCGTTTTTGTAGAGAGATCTAACTCCCAAATTGCGCCGCGATAAGAATCAGCAATTAAATAGCGATTCCCACTCAGTCTAGTCAAACCATTCAAAAACAAGGCTTCTGGCATTTTTGCGAGAAGCTCGACCGTTCCATTAGCAGAAATGCACCATACTACTGAAGTTTCCTGTTCGTCCCAACCCGACAGCAAAATTTCTCCGTCAGGGGTTAAAGCCAATCCAGTTGCCTTGCCCTGAATGGTTGCATGGATTTCAGGCACTCCATCCGAACCGATCCGAAAAACTTTACCTTCATAATGACTGGTGATAAATAAAGTATTATCCGCACCAACAACAATACTTTCTAGAAAAGTATTAACGGGAAATTCTGTAATGGTCTGTGCAGAAGCGATCGCGCTGGGAAAGTCCATAATTTTACGCCTTAAATTAATGAATTTGGTTGTATTCTTTAGCCTTGCCTTCAAAGCTAGCGGGATCGTAGAAGTAGCGTTCGCGGATAATTTTGCCATCTTTCCAAGTTTGCAATCCGACTTCTTCAAGACGAAAATGATAGCCGTCCAACGTGGTGGCTTCTATGTGCATTTCAACTGCCGTGCGATCGCCGTCCACTAGTACCGCTGCAATTTTGAAATCATGGATTTCCTTAATATTGGCATTCATCAACTTCTGCCGTTCGATGCTCATGGCGCGTCCGACACGCGGCGGCTGTAGATTTTCCTGCACCACAACATTCTCGTCGTAATAACTCTCGTAGATTACTTCGGGTGGTGGATTAGTCTTGAAAAATTCCAACAATTCGTGGATTCGATTATTTGCGGACATAGATACTCCTTTGGGTTAGTTGTAAATTATTTCAGTCTCAAATTGTGCAAAAGATTGTTTGTGTAAAGTCATATAGGATTGCGCGATCGCATCGGGATCGAAATGAGTTCCAACTTCTACCGTGCCGCAGATAGTCACAGTGCCTACATGAATTCCAAATTCCTGCAATTCTTGAGCCAGACAAAATGCCAAACTTCGCATTCCTGACTTCCCGATTGCTAATGACACCAAATCTGAAAAGGGATATAGGGCAAGTCCACCTCCAGTAAATAGGATTGTGCCTTTTCCCTTAGCTTTCATCGCTGGGATAACTTGCTGTGCTGAGACTAAAGCACCAACTACGTTCACGTTAAACTCAGAGATTAATTTCTCGGTTGGAAGTTCGCTGGGCTTAGTCATCGTCATCACTGCGGCATTGTAAATTAGTACATCAGGGGCGACTAATTGGCTGCGAATTTCAGCAAATGCTTGAATTAAGGAATCTTCGTTCCCAGCATCCGCAGAAAATGTATGCACTGTATATCCGGCTTGACGTAGTTCTACAGCATTTGCTTCTAGCTTTTCTAGATTGCGAGCGATCAACGCTAAACCGAAGCCCTCTTTGGCAAAGACTCTGGCTACTCCCATACTGACTCCTGCTCCAAATCCAGCGATCGCACATATCGGTTGATGCATTTTTTACCCAGATTCACTTCAAAATTATCTTGGTTGATGGATATTTATGGACTTACATGATGCGTACAGACAAAGTCTAAGTGAGTCTTAAACTTTTCCTTTATATTCAAATGTATTCAAAGCTACCGAGTTGTTTTGTATAAATACCTTTAGAATTGCAATAGAACTTACGAGCTTTTTAACACAGGCAATTAAAAGTTACCAAATGGTTACTGTCAGGATTTTACAAGCATGGCTGAAAAAAAATATCACTGTCCTGTTGAGTTCACGCTAGATCGAATTGGCGGCAAATGGAAATGTGTGATTCTCTGGTGGCTCAGGAGAGGAAGTAAGCGATTTGGCGAACTCATGCAATTGATGCCAGAAATTAGCCAAAAGGTATTAACGGCTCAACTGCGGGAGCTAGAGGCAGATGCCCTCATCGCACGTCAAGTTTTTGCTGAGTCACCGCCGCGAGTGGAATATTCACTAACTGCCTATGGCGAGACTTTACGCCCGATTGCCGAATTAATGTGTGAATGGGGGAAAGCTAATTCTAAGGAATATCAGTTAGAAGCCAGATTCTTGGATGGGTTAACGATTTTGGCGATCGGGAACGAGATATTCAATCAGAGAATGGAAGGGGAGTTGGGCGAACTGCGAGGAGCAAATGTAGTTACCGCCTCAAGGATGTTATCTCTTCAAGATTTAGAACGAATTCGCCCCGATCTTGCGATCGTCAATTTTGAAATAAAAGATGACTTTAGTGACCTCCGCAATCTAATTAGTCAATTGGCAAATCCCATTCCGACGATCGCGTTGACCGAAAACGATCTCGATCGCGATCTTGCTTTCTCAAGCGGATATAGCATTCATCTAAGCGAGCCCGTTGAGATTTTTGAACTTGTGGCAGCGATCGCGAATCTCATGAAAAGAATGGTGTAGGAACGGGTGAGATTTATTGCAATCTATTGCTGCGATTCCAACCTTCTCGGTCAAACTGAGCAATGCGATCGAAATCATTCTGAATTTTTTGGGTCAATCTTTCATGCATAGGACTTCTCGATCTGGTGGTCTGTCAACGCTTAGTTGATGGGTAAACGGAAGCTAGAAAGTTTTTGGGGTTTTTTAGGGTTTTCAACCCCTCAAAAAATTCTTGAGAGAACAATAGCTGCCAGATCTCTCAAAATATCGTTTTAAGCGATCGCATGAGGATGCAAAAAACATGATTTTTGACCGAAATTGCCTCAGCAAAATCTAGTATTGCTGAGGCAAAGATATCTACGGAGAGGGGGGGATTCGAACCCCCGATGGCTTTCGCCATAACGGTTTTCGAGACCGCCGCATTCAACCGCTCTGCCACCTCTCCAATGGACTGCATTTTAGCGCTTAACGAGTTTAACATCAACACAGGATGAATTGAGCGCGAAGTATGCATAAACAGCAATTCTCATTATGGCAATTTTGGCTTAACCTCACTCAGCTATTGAGAATAGCCACAATGGTAACTCTTGAAAAGCCTATGTCTTCGTCCAGGATTTGACAGCTTAGTAAAAGTCTAAATGAGAATTGCTGATACTCAAAAAAGCTAATAGCCAACAGCTAATTACTAAATGTTTACTTGGGCGCACAGGCCTTGACAATCCCCTCAATCATATTAATTACCTTGGCTGAGGGTCTTTGCTTGGCGAGAATTGATGTATAAAATTCTTGGGTTACGGCTGGATCTTGTTTTTCGAGATTATCAGCAAAACATTGACAATAAGATTTTGCTTGTTCTTCGCTCACGCTTTGTTTTGTTGCCTCGCGCACGCAACTCGTTACAAGCTCAGTCTTAAAAGCGCTGTCTTTTAGTTTCGATGAGACTACCTCGGCTGAGAGCGAATTGCCCCAGGGAGCAGAGAGGGCTAAAATACAGGAAGCAACTACTGGTAAACCTGTGAGGTAAATCTTCATTCGTTTTTCTCCTTGGAATGATTTCAATGTAAGTTTATTCGCAAAACTTGTTTAATTGCAATCATAACAAATAGATTTCAAGCTATGATTTTCCTCCTGGTTGCAAAGTCCTTACCTAAATTCTCTTCCTATTTTTTTGACATAATTCTCAATGACCAGCACATCCCCAAGTTCTTCTCCTGAAATCTCACCACTGAAATCACCGAAAATAGTTGTCCTTGATGACGATCCTACAGGTTCGCAAACCGTTCATAGCTGTTTGCTTTTGACGCAGTGGGATGTGGATACTCTCAGAACTGGTCTAGCCGATCGCTCGCCCATTATGTTTGTGTTAACGAATACTAGAGCCTTGACACCGAGCGATGCCGCCACGGTTACCCGTGAGGTTTGTCACAATTTGAAACTGGCAATCGAAGCCGAAGCGATCGCCGAATTTCTGGTCGTCAGTCGTTCTGATTCAACGCTACGGGGGCATTATCCCATTGAGACCGATGCGATCGCGGAAGAATTAGGTGGTTTTGATGCCCACTTCCTCGTGCCTGCTTTCTTTGAGGGAGGTCGTTTTACCCGCGATAGCATCCATTATCTCGTTGTGAATGGAATTCCCACACCCGTGCATGAGACGGAATTTGCCAAGGATTCCGTATTTGCCTATAAGTATAGCTATCTACCCGACTATGTTGAAGAGAAAACGAACGGTCGCATCAAGAGCGATCGCGTGGAGAGATTTTTACTCTCAGATATTCGTGCGGGCAGTCTAGAACGGCTGATGCAGCTCAAGGGAAATCAGTGCGGTGTCGTGGATGGCGAAACCCAAGCCGACCTCGATCGCTTCGCTAGCGATATTCTGATCGCGGCTTCCCAAGGAAAGCGATTTCTGTTTCGCAGCGCCGCTAGTCTGTTAACTGCCTTGGCACAGTTGCCGCCACAGCCAATCCCAGCCGAAGAGATGTCAAAATACATGCGATCGCCAAAGCCTGGTGCTGTGATCGTTGGCTCCCATGTCAAAAAAACCACGGAACAACTAGAGAAGCTTCTGCAAGCAGCAAATATCGTTCCCGTAGAAATCGATGTATCGAGATTGCTAACGGATGTAGAAAAAGAATCCCAGATTTTGCTAAAAGAAGTCAGCGATCGCGTTGACCAAATCCATGCCTCTGGCAAAACGGTGGCAATCTTTACCAGTCGTAAGGAACTCTCTTTTGCTGATGTCACTACCCGCCAAGCCTTTGGCCAGTCTGTTTCGGCTTTACTGATGGCGATCGTGCAAGGTTTGCCTGCGGATATTGGGTTCTTAATTAGTAAAGGCGGAATTACCTCTAACGATGTTCTCAGTACTGGCTTAGCACTACCAACTGCACGTTTGCTGGGTCAAATTCTCGCAGGCTGCTCGGTAGTTCGCACGCCTTCCGATCATCCTCGCTTTCCCGATTTACCTGTGGTTCTCTTCCCTGGGAATGTTGGCGATGCCGATGCGCTTGCCACAGTCTATAGCCGTCTTGCTGTGGGGATTTATGATTAAGCTTTAGTTTTTACCAAGCCAAAGCGATTTATCCCATTTTTAAAGAGTAAGGCGGCGATCGCTTCCCTCACCCGTTTCAGATCTTTTGGGAACTGTGGGATAAGCTTTTCTGTCTAGGTAAAGTTAGTAACGATTGCCTAAAACTTAAAATTCTTGGCTTCAAGAAGAAAGTCAGTTAAAACTGACTGGGAAGGATCTGAGGTCAATCTGTATCAACAGGTTTAAGCTTTTAGTCCGCAATTTGTTACAGGGCTGCATAAGTCTTAGTCAAGACAGATAAAGCGATCCGTATTATCCTAGACTTAGCGATTATCATTTATTCCACCCAACTGTTGCTATGACACAACCCAAGTCTAAGTTGCTGACCAGTATTACTAAGGTAGTCAATCCAGCATTTAGTAAGCTTGGCGCTGCCCTGAAACTTAAGCCTAAAGCCAGAGTCCCAAAACTAGAAGTGCGGCTATCGGCAAAACAAAAGCCTGAGGTTTACGAATTGATCGGCGATCGCTACACCTTGGGACGCAGCAGTAGTAAATGTGACATTGTGGTGCAGACCCCATTGGTCAGCCAAGTACACGCCCAGTTGGTGCGAGACAGCAAGCAAAAAAAATCGCAATTTGTAATTACCGATCTAAATTCAACCAACGGCATTTATCGTCGCCGCCAACGCCTGAAATCTTCGCCCTTGCGTCACAATATGGCGATCACGTTAGGCCCACCCGAGCTAGAAGCTGCCGTTACCCTGCGCTTTATCGATCCCCCGCCTTGGTATATTCGCACTTTGCAATATACGGGTATCGGCATTGCCAGTGCTGTGGGTTTATTGGTTTTAGCGATCGCGCTGGAAGTCAGTAAAGTTCCCGATGTGCGCCCCTTACCTGTCAGCCAACAAGGCCCCGTTGAGGTCTTATCAGGTGATGGAACCACATCCATTGGGCCTGAGGATATTGCTAAGCATACAGAGCTAACCCATCTCAACGAATTTGGGCAACTTCTGCCTAAAGCTGTAATTGCCTCTGAGGATACTTCCTTTTACTGGAATATCGGTGTCGATCCGATTGGGGTTTTACGCGCCTTGGTAACGAATGTGCGTAGTGGTTCCCTGCGAGAAGGAGCTAGTACGATCACACAACAGTTAGCTCGCAATTTGTTGGGTCGCACCTATGTGGGAAAAGATGACTCAGCCGGACGCAAGTGGCGCGAAGCCGCAGCGGCAATTAAGCTGACCTTAAACTACAGCAAAGACGATCTATTAACGATTTATCTCAATCGCGTTTACCTCGGAAATGGGGTCTATGGCTTTCAAGATGCGGCAAAGTTATATTTCAACAAATCTGCTTCGGAACTCGACCTGTCAGAAGCTGCTACCCTCGCAGGAATTTTACCCGCGCCTGAAGTAATCAATCCATTTAAGAATAAACAACTCGCCATTGAATATCGCGATCGCATTCTCAATCGCATGGCTGAGCTAGGCGTTGTCAAAGAAGAAGATGCAGAACGGGCTAGGCGTTCGATTTTGCGACTGAACTTAGAGGCAAAGAGCAAGGTGCAGGGCACGATCGCACCCTACTTTTACGGCTATGTGTTTGATGAGATGCAAGAAATTTTGGGCGAGAATTTTGCCAGAGAAGGCAATCTGATCGTAGAGACTAATCTGAATGTGGAGATGCAAAAAGCTTCAGATGCTGCGTTGAAAGAAGGTGTGGCTCGCGATGGTGCTGGTTATGGATTCAATCAAGGTGCGATCGTCACCATCGATGCCAAAGATGGTTCGATCTTAGCGATGACGGGTGGTGTCGATTTTAAAACCAGTCAGTTCAATCGAGCCGCACAAGCACGGCGTCAGCCAGGTTCCACCTTTAAGCTCTTTGACTATGCCGCAGCGATCGATCGAGGAATTTCACCCAATACAGTCTTCTCCTGTAGTTCTACACAGGGAATCGCAGGTTGTCACAATGGCGGATCGGGTAGCATCAATATGTATCGTGGCTTTGCACTTTCTGAGAATGTTGTAGCCTTACGGGTGGCTGAGTCTGCGGGATTAGAGAATGTGATCAAAATGGCGCGGAGGTTGGGCGTAAAGTCCAAGATGGAACCGACCTCAAACCTAGTCTTGGGTGGTTTTGAAGTATCCATGCTCGAAATGGTGGGGGCTTACGGTGCGATCGCCAATCAAGGCGTTTACAATCAACCCCATGCGATCAAACGGATTCTCGACAGTCGCGATTGCAAAAATCCTAAAGACACAAAAACCTGTCGCGTAATTTTCGATGCTGCTCAAGACTTCCCACCACGTCAAGCCGTCGATGCGAATCTCGCCAATACGATGATCGATCTGATGACGGGTACGGTACAGTACGGTACAGGTCGCGCTGCAGCGATTCCACAAGCGAGAGTGGTGGGAAAAACCGGTACAACCGACGAAGGCAGAGATCTTTGGTTTATTGGCATTGTGCCCAGCCGTCAGGTGGTAGCAGCCGTGTGGCTCGGCAATGATGAGGGTGTGACATCAGGTAGCAGTTTTCTAGCGGCTCAGGTTTGGGGCGACTATATGAAAAATGCGATTCGCTAAAAGGGCTTCTTGCTTTCCATTGTCTGTTTAGAGACGGCACGTTTGCAAGGTAAGAATAGAAGAACTATGTTTCTTACTGGCTAATTTTGGACGTTCTGCACCGATCTTTCAAGTGTCTCCATCGCAGTAGGGCTTCGCTGTTTGATTTACTGAATGAATTGATTGATTACGATATAAATTTTTATCAAAAATCATAATAACCTTGAGAACCGATAAAAGCCTTGGGGCGATTGGGTTTAGTGTGCTAGTGTGATTTTGAATACCTGTCCCTTTCCCATGGCGATCCATTGCTTTAGAATTTTGGAATTTTCAATAAATGGGAACGGACAACTTTGAGTCAATGTTATGAGCGATTCAAATCTAGCTAACAGAGCATCGATCGATCGCGAACGGCGAGAAATCTTACAACAGGTCGAGGAATGGCTAGAAATTCCCATGCTCGTCTTGAGTTTTGCATGGACAGCCTTGCTGATCGTTGAATTCGTTTGGGGACTCTTTCCACTTTTAAACACAGCAAGCATAACGATCTGGATTGTGTTTATCTTGGATTTCATGCTGCGATTGTGGCTTACCCCCCAGAAACTCAACTATTTAAAGCACAATTGGTTAACTGCATTTGCGCTTCTGCTCCCAGCATTGTGGATATTTCGCGTTACACGCATCATTCGGGTGTTAGGAATCGCACCTGGGTTGCAAGGGCTGCAATTGTTGCGCGTTCTGGCTCGGATCAATCGAGGCATGAAGTCGCTCTCTGGCAATGCTAGCCGTCGAGGGTTTGGTTATGTTGTGGCGCTAACCCTGTTCGTGGCTTTGATGGGAGCCGCAGGCATGTATGAGTTTGAGCGCAACGAAACTGGAAGTACGCTCACGAGCTACGGCAATGCGATCTGGTGGACAGCCATGGTCATGACGACGATGGGATCGGATTACTTTCCCAAAACATCGGAAGGTCGAGTGCTTTGCTTTCTGTTAGCCGTATATTCCTTTGCAATATTTGGCTATGCGACTGCCATCCTTGCTACGTTTTTTGTGGGTCAAGATGTCAACCACAATGACGCTGATATTGCCCGTGAGCAATCCCTGCAAACCATCCAAGCTGAAATTGCCGCATTGCGAAAAGATATCCAATCCCGTCTATAGTCAAAGGTGCATTACACCATTTTCAAATCCCGATCTGTTGCAATTTTAATTGAAATGGGTATTACTCAACGTCAGTTCGAGATAAGAGAACCTGCAACGCTATACATCCCAAAGATCCCCCCCTTGAAAAAGGGGGGAGAATATACTTCCCTTTTTTAAGGGGGATGCCCGATAGGGCAGGGGGATCAAACCCCTCGGTTCCAACAAGTTGGCTTGCTTTGAGCTTAAGTCCTTAACCCGAATTCACGTTACTCAAGGTAGGTAGAAAATAGAATCGAAAGTGCAAAGCTTCCAATAAATGTCAAGGTAGACCAGTTTGTGTCTTGAGCCTGATGCGCTTCTGGAATAATTTCTTCGACGATCGCTGTGATTAAAGTACCCGTTGTAAACGCCAGCACAACCAACTTAGGAAGCTCGGATTGTCCGCGCAATCCCCAATACCCTAGGGTTGCCCCCAACCAAACGGGGATAATAAAAGCAGCAAGCATCCAAAATCGCTGTTTGCGTGGCATATTTTGACTTCTAAACTCGGCATTGGTGACAAATCCCTCTGGAATGTGAGCGACAACTCGCGCCGATGCCAGCGTCACGCCTAAATGGGTGGAGATGGTGAGACTAGTGCCAATCATTAAGCCATCGCCAAACAAATCGATCGCAATACTGAGAAAGATCGCCCAAGCGACCTTATTGCCATCAATCCCCCGCAGGCGATTTTTGCTCAAGTTGAGAAGTTGATTGACCCACACGTAAAAAGCTCCGCCCATAAACATTGCCAGAGTTGTTGCCCAGACTGGTTTTGCTGAAATAACTTTGGGCAGCAGTTCGGTGGAAGCGATCGCGAGTAGCACACCCGTCGCAGCATGTAATGCCAGTCCTAGGGTATGTTTGGATAATGGTAACGCTTCAGCGATCGTGGCACCGATGAAGTTACTGACAACGGGTAAGGCTGACAGGATTAACGCAAAAATAAATGTCTGCATGAACTGTCTGGTTATGCCAATTTTAGTCGTTACCATTCCACGGGTTTAGAGAACGGCTGAATCTAGTGCGAATCCGTAAACTCCATCATCGTGAGTTGATTGTCCACATGAAGTACTCCCGGCGCAGCCCAAGCAACTCGTTCGGCTTCCTCTAGCTCGGTAAAGTTCCGAACGTTGCCACTGAGTGTAATCTTGCCACCGTCAGTCTTCACATGAATCATGGTTGCATCAACCAAAGCGTTACGCTTGAATGCCGATTTAATCGCCGTTTCGACTGCCGTTGCTGTTAGTTTGGGCTTGATCGAGATCAGATTCGATACTCCTTGGACACCCGATAAGAGTTGCACGACGTCTTCGGCATCGTTTTTCTGATAGCCCCATTCCACTTCGCCATCTAGCGTGATCCAGCCTTTACTAACTGTCACCTTGACACTGTCTTTTGGAATTGACTTGCACCACTCGATGTGATTTACGGCGGCAGCAGCAATATCTCCATCTATGTGATGCTGAGGATTCAGAAATTTGATTTCGATATCGTCCGCGATCGCCTTCACCCCAACAATCCGTTTCACGGCACGTACAGCTTTCCATTTTTCGTCATAGCTGGTTGCATAGCCATTGAGTGTCACCGTGCCATTATTCACCAAGACACCGATATCTGTGACCTTTACGCTGGGTTCGTACTCGAGTTCAGAAAGGATATCAGCTTTAAGTTCTGCATCGGTTCTCTTGATGGTGTGGATCGCAGTCATAGTCTTTGTCCTTGATTTAATAGGGGGAATTCGCAAAGGCACTTTACAAGACCGTCATCCAATCGATATTGAATACACGATTGTGCTTAATCACTACTTTGAGCGATCGCTATTTGACTTACCGCATGAATTGATGAATTACGAGATGAATCTTATTGAAACTGCTAGACGATCTTCAACAGTGAGAAGCTCTTTCTTATGACCTGTTGGTTGCAGTTTTCTTACTCCTGCTCAGAATAGATCGCGCTTTTTTTTGGCGTTTCAACGAGCACAGAAATGATGAGCAACCCAAGCCCAATGATTTTAATCAAGGCGTTTGCTGCATGTGCATACTCCCATCGATCGCGATACCGCGTCCAGTCCGATGGAATAGGATTGGTCAACCATCTCGCGAATTCAGCATTCATGGGTGCGATAAACACGATCCAACTCACGAACGCCAATACCAAGAGAATTGCACCACCCAAAGTCCAGTACAAGGTTGAACCTTGCCGACGAATAAGAAATACCAGCACAATTGCCGTCAGAATCGCTGTGATTTCAAAAACTGCGCCGACGGAGCCAAACAACCGATAAACATTTTCCAAAACCGTCACTTTAACCCAAAGTTGCTGTTCAAACTGCATTCTTTGCGGTAACTCCAGCAAATGTGTCATGGACAGGCTGAGACTTAAGGAAGTCAACATCAGTGTCATGAATCGACAGGTTCGGATAAAGTTCATTTTATTTTACCTTTCAACGGTCATCAAGGGTAGAACCAATCGCCCCCATCAGGATTGGCTGTGCGGTCAACATGGATTCAATCTGAGGATTTGCCCATGCTACGGCGATTTTTAAAAAATCAGGATCGTCGTTGACGCACTCTAGCCGCACATAGGTTACCTTGGGATACTGACGCCGTAGAGCTTGAATGGCATCCTCCACATCGAGAAGGGTTTCAAAATTCTCAGTCACCCAACCGAGGGGCTTAAATAGAATGGCTTGCGCACCCGCATTAATCAAACTTTTGGCAGCTTGCTTTAGATCGGGTTGCGACCACTTGGTGAAGGGGATATCATGATTGACCCAGCCAATCGAGATTAGCGGATATTGCTGTTGTACTTGCGATCGCACGCCATCATAAAGGGCTTGCCCGTCGATCGTTCCCGTCAAAAGGCCTTGGGCTTTGTCGGGTCCCCCGTGAACGGTGAGGACAATGCCAATTTGAGACTCAAAAAAGCCACTTGCTAAGGACTTCGTTAGGGCTTCCTTGAGTTGACGCACCATCAGATCGATATAAGTAGGCTCCGTTGCAAAGGAGGGAATGTAGCGAACTGATTTAAATGGAGCCCGTTGAGGGTGATTTAGCGGTGCTTTGGCGGCAATCACTTCATTGACTTGTTCGATCGCAATTGCACCAGTAAAGGCAGAAGCGACCACCAGCAGAGGATAGATTAGTAAGTTCTCAAACCCCTGCTGAATAATGTCTGACACAACCTGCTGTACAAAGGGCGGACAGAAATAGAATCCCTTAAATACCTGTACGCGATCGCCCCAACGCTCTTGCAACAGAGCTTCGATGCCGAGACGCTGTTTTTCAAAAATCTCATTTTCAGGTGAATGGAATTGATGATGCTTGACTCCAAAATTGTACAAATCTTGCAGGGCGAGAATCTTGCCAGCCAAGGGGTATAGCCAGTCTGGGATTGGCACAAACTGAGCTGCAATGTACTTACTTGCCGCCTGATTGTAACGACTCAGATCGCGGTAAGATTGCACTTCTCCATATCCTGCAAGCAAAACGGCAACGCGGTCTTTATTTTGTGGGGTGACGGAAATGGTTGCTTGAGATTGATGATTCATCATGGGAATGTTGGCTCCGTCATTACTGCTTTTGTGATGGATTGAATGAAAAATGGTTTGGGAATTCGATTATCCCGCTCGAATCATTGCGTTTAATTTCGCTTTTAGATCGCTCCAGCGAACATTCATCAGGCTGGGGAGAATAATGTGAGCCGTTTTCAGGAGATCGACAGATCCAAGCCCAACCGTCCACATCCCCGCAGCGATCGCCGACTCAATTCCAACCGCAGCGTCTTCAACCACCACACATTGGACAGGCTTAAGCCCTAGTAACGTCGCAGCATGAAGGAACAAATCGGGAGCGGGTTTAGACCGTTGGACGCTATTCCCGTCCGCGATCGCATCCACAGCATCGATCAAGTTCAATTTTTCAATTACGCTACGGGCATTCTTACTGGCAGAGCCGATCGCGATCTTTATCCCCGCTTGGCGAAGTTCCGCCAATAGATCCACCGCTCCTGGCAATACATCCTTGGCGGAAATCGTTGCGATCGATTCCACATAGTAGCGGTTTTTGCGATCCATCATCTCCTGTAGCTGGGTTTCTGGATATTGGCGATCGCCGACGATCAGCAAGAGCGATTCTCGTCGCGACACCCCCCTTAAGGCTTGATTGGCCTGCCGACTAAAGGTTAGACCCGACTCATCCGCAAGCCTTTGCCAAGCGAGATAGTGTAGTTCTGCGGTGTCGGTCAAAACGCCATCGAGGTCAAAGATAAAGCCACGAATATCAAGGAATCGCGGGCGATCGGGGGATAGATCGAAACTATGCCAAGTTCCATGCCAGTGCAGCTTGAACTGGAGCCGCGTCCAAGTGGGTGGGAGCTGAGAGGTTGCAATCGGCCCGCGATCGGTGAGTTGAATGCCCCCAAAGCCAAAAACGACCGCTTGCCAAACACCACCAGCGGAAGCGGCATGAATGCCATCCTTAGTATTGTTGCGGGTATCTTCGAGATCGACCATGGCAGCTTGAATAAACAACTGGTAGCCTTCTGCGGCGCGATCCACATCTGCCGCCAAGATCGCGTGAATGGCAGGACCGAGGGACGAACCATAGGTGATGTCCGTACGGGGAGCGTAGTAATCCCAGTTTTTTTGCAAAACGTCATAGCTGTAGGGCAGTTCTCGGGTACTGCGCAACAGATAAAGCAGCATGAGGATATCGGGTTGTTTCAGCACCTGTCGCTTATTTGTGGCATCAATGCCCAAAACAGCTTGAATGGAGCGATCGCGAGGTTCATAATCGCTCAAGGTAATATCCTCCAACTTGAAAAAACCCTCAAATTGCTCGATTAATCCTGTGGCAGTATCCTTAGGAATATACAAACCCGCGATGATGGTGCGCCAATGTAATAGCTGCTCGGTTGTGAGTTGCAGGATCTGGGCAAGCTCCGCTGCGCGATCGGGAAAGGTCTGACTCAGCCATGCTTGAACGGACAATGCTTTTTGCAGATGCCACTGCACCATCCGATTGGTAAAGGCATTGTTATTCACCTGTTCGTGATATTCATCGGTACCAATGACATTGCACAGTTCATATCGCGATTGGCTGGCATTCCACTCAACCCGACTCTCCCAGAAAATCGCCGTATCCAAGACGATCTCAGCTCCGTAATCTCGCATCCATGCATCGTCACCCGTTGCCTGCCAGTAGTTCCAGATCGCATAGGCAATATCAGCACTAATATGAATCTCGCGATCGCGGCACCAAATCCTCACATCTGCGGCATAGGGATCGTTCGGCAAAGACCACCGAGGCGTGACCTCATCCCCAGTTGCTGCGCTTTCCCAAGAAAACATCGCTCCCCGATAGCTGCTATGGCTGGCTTTACGCCGCGCTCCATTTAGGGTGTGATAGCGATAGGAGAGCAGGTTACGCGCCCGATCTGGCTGGGTAAAAATAAAAAAGGGCAGGATAAAAATTTCGGTATCCCAAAAAACATGCCCCCGATAACCAAAGCCTGATAGGGTTTTGGCAGGTACGCTCACGCGATCGTTGTGCAGTGAAGCCCCAATCAACAGTTGAAACAGGTTGTAGCGTACTGCCAATTGAGCCGTGCGATCGCCCTCAATCGCAATATCGCTGTGCTGCCAAACCATTTCCCAAGCCTGCTGATTTGCTTCGAGCAAGGCGATATAGGTGGGTTTAGTCGCCAGTTTGGCTTGAGCCGCTGGCAGAGGCTGTTCCACCTCTTGGGAAGTAAACACCGTCACCACTTTTTCCACCGTCACGGTCTGCCCCGCCGTTGCTCGGTAGGTGGTTGCCAAGGTGGGATAACCGGGCATATTCGTAAATTGGATCTCGGCATCTGCGCCAACCAAGGATAGACTCGTCGCTATTCCCAATTCAATGCGGGAGCTACGGGTGCGCATCTGCAACCAAATTCCCTGCTCCGTTTTACCTTGGTCGAGTCGTTCCCAGTGATTGTAGCCTTCATTCTCAGGATAGCCATTGATGCTGGACTGCAGCTCGATCGCACCGTCAAAATCGACGGGCGTGAGATGACAGCGAAGCCCTAGCACATGCTCATCTGCCAAGCTGGCAAAACGCTCAAACCGTAAATCTAAAATCTGCCCAATGGGGCTTCGCCAGCGCACCGAGCGAGTGAGGATACCGTAGCGCAAATCCAACTGGCGCTCGTACTGAAGGATTTCACCGCGATCGAGCCGAAACCTTTCGCCATTGACAATCACCGCTAAGGACAGCCAGTCTGGGCAATTGGCAAGCTCGGTATAAACGACAGGCACATCATCGTAAACCCCATGGATTAAGGTAGCAGGTATGGCATGGGGATAGCCCTCTTCAAAGCTGCCCCGCGTGCCCAAATAACCGTTGCCGATCGTAAATACGGTTTCTCTGGCATGCAACTGCTGCACATCAAACTGAGGTTCGATCAGCGTCCAGTCCGTGTAAATCAAGTTGCCAGAAGCTAGGGTATTCATGGGGATTGGGTTGAGAAGGACAGTGGGTCATCGTTGCATGTGCTCTGCCAAAATTCCATCGGCTCGGGGTTTATAGAGTAAATAGAAAAGAACTTCCAGATAGTGGTGCAGGACTTCCCGCCGATCGCTGTTCGTACAATTCCAAAAGCTGTAAATCTTGGTCAGTTGGAGCAGACGTTGGGTGTGCTTCTGCCAGTTGTACTGCTCGTGAATTCGCTGAATCGCTTGGTCGGAAATATCCTGCCAGACTTGAGGCTGCGCGTCACATCGATCGAGAAAGTGCAGAATTTTCTCAGATGTTCCCTCTAGGTCGGTGGGGTTGATGTGAAACCCATGCTTGCCTTCCTCAATGATTTCTAAGGCTCCGCCAAATTGGGTGGCGAAGGTCGGCAACCCAGAACTCATAGCTTCCAGAATCGTGCGTCCAAAAGCTTCAAACAAGGCGAAGTGTACGAAAATGCCCCTGCGATCGGCAATAATCCGATACATTTCTCCCACGTCGCGATTGGGCAGAAAGAGTCCTAACCAGCGAATCTTGCCATGCAGATGATAGCGATCGATCGCATCCTTGAGTTGAGCGATCGCTTGGGCTTCCTCAGGGTTGACATCCTCTGCCTCAAACATCACATTCGTCAAAAAGATGAGGTTACATTGGGCTTGCAGGTCTGTACTTTGTCCAAAGCATTCTGCCAACCCTGCCAAATTTTTGCTCAGGCTGATCGGGTCAACAGCCAGAATTGGGCGTTTGTTCGGGTTGTCCAAGTGCCCAAAAATTCGCGGATCTTCACCGCTAAAAATCAATTCCTCAATCCGAGAAGAGGTTTCTACATCTCGGCGATCGCGCTGGCTGTAAGGAAAGAAAATCTGTTCGTTCACGCTGGGTGGAACGCGGTTAAATTTGGGATTAAACAGGTTAATGCCATCGATGACGTGATAGAGATTTGGCATCGTAAAGCACTTGTAAGACTCGTACTGCCCCATACTCTCTGGTGTGCCTACAATCTCTTGATTGGATGCCGTAATGATGAAGTCTGCGGCATTCATGCCGATCAGATCGGCGGTAAATTGGGCAGAGAAGTGGTACTGCGCCTCCATATCTTGCCAATAGAGATTACTAAACAGGTATTTGGGCTTTTCGAGAGAATGGGCAATATTGCATTGGGTGGATCCAAAGCGACGTGCCAGCAGTGACGCCACCAGATTGCCATCACTGTAGTTTCCAATGATTAAATCTGGTCGCCCACCTAGTTTTGCTAATAGTTCCCGTTCAGCATCATCCGTAAAGCTTTCCAAATAGGGCCAAATCTCAAATTTAGAAATCCAGTTCTGGGTCACCTTGGGGTTAAATTCCCGAAACGGCACTCGCAGGATCCAAGCGTTTTCAGTGCCTTCAATGGGCTCGAAGGGAAGACCGCATTGCGTTCCCGTACAGTTAGGAATCAATCGCGTCAGAACGATTACTTGAGGACAGATACCCAGTAGATCCAAACCAGCTTGCTGCACCTCTAGGCGCAGTTGATGTTCTAGACTAGTTGCTTGCTCTAGGACATAGGCAACCTGACTTCGGGTTTCTGGTCTGCCTAGCACGCTTTCTTGCCCCATCCAGCCATGAATGGAAATAAGTACCACCCGAAAGACGGCGGGAATGCGGGAAACAAACGCTTCTAAAATGGCAGGTTCGGGGTCATCAATCAGGCGATTCAGCAGTTCCAGCGTTTCGCGGACTCGGGCGATCGTATTGCCCCAACCGGGCTCAAAGCCCTGAGCTTGCAGGTCAGGATGGATGCTGGCATAGGGGGCATCAGCAGCAGACTCACCCAAAAATTTGAGCGTTTGCTTGACCTGTTGTGAGAGTTCAACTCCTGAATGAATTCGCTCGTTGATTAACAGTTGCCTGCCATCATGTTCGAGTACGTGGAGGGCATTAAACAGTGCTTCTACCCAGTATTGAGGTTCGGTGAGCAGCTTGTTGCAGAGATAACGGTTGAGAAAGTCTAGCCCCTGACCGATATTTCTGGGGTCGTCGATCGCGGGAAATGCTGGGTCAAACGCTGAGAAATCTAGGGTCAAGATGTGGGGTTGGCTGCGATTAACCTGGCGATCGCGGGCATTCAATAATGCTTGCGGTGTCATCTCTATCCCCTCAGATAGGTCTACGGTTAATCGCCAAGCTTGCTGACTGGCAATCCAAGGGCGCAGCAACAACCAGATATAGTTCTCATCCAAGATGATTTCATGGGTGTAGTGAATCAGTTGGCTCAGAGAAGATCCGTGATAGGAATGACCGATTTGCTCAGGGCGATCGCAATGTTCCGTAAACGCTTGCAGTATCTCATTTCTCAGGAAATAGCGCTTACCTGAGCGGCTCAATGCGGTAATGAGCTGATGTAGAGCCGTTTTCTCATCGCTACTTAAGACGGCTTGAATCAGTTTATTCATAGGAATTAGGGGGCGAGAAGAGCGCGATCGCGGGAGTCACTACCATCACTCTGAGCGACCAACGTTTGATTTGCTACATGAATTGGTTGATTACGAGATAAATTGTATTGAAGCCAATAGGATTCAGCTCCCCTCAGTCGCCAATTCTAGAAGTGAGCAATCTCTTAAAGCCCCAGAATTGCGGGATTTTGGGTGCTATAGAGTTGAAACACTTACAGACTAAGTTCCCGATCGCTCGCGTAGGTCGTCAGGAAGATAAGCGCGATCGCCGAGACGTTGTAGCAAGGGCCCATGGGTATCAAACTTCACTACACTTACAGAGGCAGCAGGCATATCGATGCGATCGCGATAGCGTCCTAGATCGATTCCCAACAGACTGCATAGGAGAATCCGAATGGTTCCCTTGTGGGAAACCACCAACACATTTCCCTCGGAATGCTCCGACTCAATTTTGCTAATCGTAGGAGTAGCTCGGCTGGCTACTTCTACTGCGGTCTCACCACCCGTAGGGGGATTCCAAGCTGGTTCAGTTAACCACTTGATGTAGTCATCGAGATGGGTTGCCTTAACGTACTCTGGGGTTTTGCCTTCCCACTCACCATAGTGAAGCTCCTTGAGTCCATCGCGCAGTTGCATCTCCATTCCCACTGCCTCACAGAGGGGTTTGGCTGTGGCAATGGTTCGCTTCATCGGGCTGACATAGATCGCAGTCCAAGCGATCTCTTGATAGGTCGCTGCAAACGCCTGCGCCATGCGATGCCCCTCATCCGTCAAGTCTGGATCGAGCGTCCCGCAATAGCCCCCAGTCTGGCTGTAAGTCGTCTCTCCATGGCGCAGAAAATACAGGGTTAGACTCATCTCATTCTCGTTGAATTTAGCTTACTTGTTGAGTTTAGCCCAATTCAGAACGGGTGAATGTATGGGCTTACTTAACCTTCACGGCGTTATCTGCGTCTAATCGGGCAGCGATCGCTTCTAAAATTGCCTCTTCTGCCTCATCGATGGTTGCCATAGCAACGATAATTCCACTAGCGGCATAGTGTTCGGCGCGATCGGCGCGACGGTTAAGTTCTTCAAATTCCTGTTTCGTTTTCCATTCCTCAACCTTTGATTTGACCTCAGCTTGCTTTTCTGTAGCTAGCTCAGCAAGTTTGGTTCTGTAGGTTGCGAATTCGTCTTTCTTCTTCTCTAGTTTGGCTTTAACCTCATTCAGCTTAGATTCAATCGTTGCTTGGGTTTCCTCAGCGGCAGATTCTATGGTTGCCTTGACGGAGGACAAGCGATCGTCGATATCGTTTAATTTGCCTCGAAAGATATTGGTAAAGCTGTCAATCTTTTCACTCATCATTCTTTTCCTAGCTTAGTGTGTGGAATTCTACTTAATTGTGAACCAGAGATGTTTGAAATCGTGTTGATGGGAGTGGTTGAATTGCATGAGTTTCATCGAAATGCATTTAAACTTTACAATGCTTATAGCAATTCTCAAATCAGTATCGTACATTCAAAATCCTGCATCTGCGATCGCAATGCTTACCAAAAAACTAACAGCCAGTTACGTTTTGTATCATATTCAATCTATTCATTCATGGAATAGAACGATCGCTTGTCATAGTAATTATGCGAATAAAGGCTAGTTTGCTTTTGATGCCCACGATTCCATTTAGATCGAGACTTCAATACATACAGTGAGAAAAAGATGGATCTAGAACATAAAAGTGCTGTGGGTGTGTTGTCCGATCGATATGTCGCAGAGTCTACCCTCGATCGCCTTAAAGAGGCTGGAATTCCCTTAAACAAGATCACATTGGTCGCGCAGACTGTAGCGCCTGATGATGTGGCAATATCTGAAAGTGAGTTCTCTCGGCATCAAACGATTGAGCAGTTGGAAATAGGCGCGTTGAGTGGTGGAATATTAGGCGCTGCCAGTGGGTTACTCCTTGGATTGGCAAGTGTTATCCTGCCTGGTGTGGGAACGATTGTATTCGCAGGTGCTAGAGGAGTTGCCCTTCTGGGCATGGCGGTTGGCAGTTTCTATGGAGCAGTCGGCGGCAGTTTGCTTGGAGGCGCGTTTGGTAACAGTATGTCTCCCAAGCAGTCCAGCATTTACACCGACAGTTTACTTCAAGGCAAATATTTAGTTGTGATAGAGGGAACAGATAACGAGATCCATTGTGCCGAAGCAATTTTGAAGACCCAAGGCGTTCAAGATTGGGGTATCTATAAAGTGCTTTAAGGAAATTACCTATGACAACTTCCAGCAAGAATCGCATCCAATATTTTCGAATGGTGTTACCTCTTTTGTTAACAACCATCACAGGAATAGTCTATCAAGTCCTTAATTTAACAGGAGAAAGATGTGATTACCAACAAAGATAAATTTGAAGAACTAAAGAATCCATCAATAACTCCGCCACCTCTATTCGTACCAGCAGCTAATACAGAAAAAGAAGCGATCGCACTATCTTTACCCGAGGAACCAGAAAAACCAGCACCAAAGCGGATTAAACCGATCGCCTATATTCTGACAGGATTGGGCGTTGGGGCAGTTGTGGCGATCGCGTTTGGCTATCGTTATTGGCAGTATGCCTCCACCCATCAATCGACCGATAACGCTTCCGTGGTCGGGCATATTCACCAAGTTAGTAGCAAAATTGCGGGAACCGTCACCTACGTTCTCGTGAGCGATAATCAACAGGTGCAGTCAGGGCAGCTATTAGTGAAGCTCGATCCTAAGGACTATGAGAATAAAGTCCAAGAAGCAGAAGCCGCGCTAGAATCGGCAAAGAGAACGGCGAATGCCGCGCAAGCCAATATAGAACTAGCCTCTGAAACCACCAGCGGTAGGACATCCCAAGCTCAGGGAAATGTCGGCATTGCGCAAGCCTCCATTGCGAATGCCCAGGCGATCGCCCAAGAAGCCCAAGCGGGAATTTCCCTTGCTCAAGCACAGGTAGAACAGGCTAACGCCAGCTTAGAAAATGCCCAAACTGACTACAACCGTAATAACATACTGTATAAGGAAGGTGCAATTTCTAGTCAACAATTAGGTACCGTTAAAACCGCCTACGAGGTGGCGCTAGCTCAGAGAAATTCGGCAATCCAATCCGTGCAACAGGCTCAAGCAAGATTAGCCCAAGCACAGGAAGGAATCACCAGCGCTCAAGCCAAGCTTTCAGGATCTAGGGGTGAGTTGGCACAGGCCGTCGCCAGCGGTCAACAAACAACCGTTAATCGCAGTGAATACGAAGCTGCTCAATCCGCGATCGCGAAGTCAGGAGCGGTTCTCAAGGACGCACAATTGCAGCTTGCCTACATCGATATCTTCGCACCCAGCGCCGGACGTATTGGTAAGAAAAGCGTTGAAGTTGGCAACCGCATCCAAGTGGGCTCGCCACTCATGGCAGTGGTAGAGAACAATTACTGGATCGTGGCTAATTTCAAAGAAACCCAACTGAATCGCATTAAAGCTGGACAGTCCGTAGAAGTTAAGCTAGATGCCTTTCCCGACCGAGTTTTTATGGGTCGGGTAGAGAGCATTGCTCCAGCCTCTGGCGCTCAATTCGCACTTTTACCCCCCGATAATGCGACGGGTAACTTCACCAAAATCGTCCAACGTATTTCCGTCAAAATCACCCTAGACCCCCAAAGCCTCAAAGGATATGAATCGCGGATTACGGCAGGTATGTCTGCGGAAGTTACGGTTGAGATTAAGTAATATTCCGCCAACCCTATGCAAGCAAATGAGCCTAAATTCTTCCTACCTGCGCTGCGATCGAGAAACTATCGGCTGTTTTTTGCCGAACAGGGAGTATCTCTGATAAGGAATTGTTATCCCCTTACCCATTAAAGAATAGAAAACAGGCTTAGTTACGAATCGAGCAACCAGAAACAAAAACTATACCGTGTCAAAACCGTGGCGAATACCAGAGCAATTCGTAACCAACGCCAACTTTCTACTCGTCCACCCGATGATGTCCCTCTAAGAATCTGGATTGGGGTCGCTGCTAGTATGCTGGGCGCATTTATGGCAGTACTGGATATTCAAATCACGAATTCCTCCCTCCAAGATATCCAAGCCGCCCTAGGTGCAACCCTAGAGGAAGGTTCTTGGATTTCCACAGCCTATCTCGTCGCTGAGATTGTGGTAATTCCCTTGACAGGTTGGTTATCCCAAGTCTTCTCGATTAAACGTTACATCTTAGTCAATGCGGCGCTATTTATCTTCTTTTCTATCTGCTGCGCCTCTGCTTGGGACTTGTCCTCCATGATTGTCTTTCGCGCCTGTCAAGGAGCAACAGGGGGGATATTAATCCCGATGGCATTTACCAATATGTTGGTCACTTTGCCCCCATCTAAACAACCCATAGGCATGGCGTTATTTGGAATTACTGCCACATTTGCCCCTTCGATTGGCCCCACCTTGGGCGGATGGTTGACGAATAATTTGAGTTGGCACTATATCTTTTATCTCAATATCGTTCCTGGGGTATTACTCCTAGCGGGCGTGTGGTATGGCATCAAGCCGCAACCAGCGAAACCAGAATTGCTAAAACAAGGCGATTGGTGGGGAATCATCTCCATGGCGATTGGGCTAGCATCGTTACAGGTGGTGTTAGAAGAAGGGTCTCGCAAGGATTGGTTTAGTTCGTCCTTGATTGTGACGCTGGGCGCGATCGCGGCAATTTTCCTATCCATATTTTTCTGGATCGAATTAACGCGCAAACAACCATTTATTAATTTGCGGCTGTTACGCGATCGCAATTTTGGGCTGGCTAGTATCGTCAATATTTCACTGGGAGTGGGCTTATATGGTTCCATTTATCTTTTACCTTTGTATCTCGTGCAAATTCAGAAATACAACGCACTCCAGATTGGTGAGGTGTTAATGTGGGCGGGATTACCACAATTATTTCTAATTCCTTTTGTGCCGAAACTGATTCAGCTTGTGGATTTGCGCTTGGTGATTGGTGTGGGCGTAAGTCTATTTTCGATTAGCTGTTTTATGAATTCCGATCTGACGAATCTCAGTGGCATCGATCAGTTGCGCTGGTCGCAATTGGTCAGAGCCATGGGTCAGCCGTTAATTATCGTGCCGCTATCGGCAGTAGCTACGGCAGGGCTCTCAAAGGCTCAAGCAGGTTCGGCAAGTGGTTTATTTAACATGATGCGAAATTTGGGCGGTTCCTTTGGAATTGCCGCTTTGGCGACTTTGTTAACCCAGCGAGAGAAGTTCCACTCCAATCGTTTGGGGGATGCGGTGTCTTTGTATAATCTCGCAACGCAGCAGCGCGTAGATGAGCTGACCCAGTTGTTTGTCAGTAAAGGCTCGGATTTGATCGCGGCAAAGTCTCAGGCATATCAAGCGATCGCCAATACAGTTAGCCGCGAATCCTACATAATGGCTTTTAATGATTGCTTTTATTTCGTCGGTTTTGCCTTGTTATTGAGTGGTGTAGCAATTTTGTTTTTTAAGAAGGTGAAGTCTACCGATACTAGCGGCGCTCATTAAAGAAACGTTATCTGGAGTTACGGGAAAACTTATTTCTGTTTTTAGATGACCCCACGATTCCACCCACAAATAACGCAAGCGAACAAGCACTCCGTTGGAGTGTCATATTTAGAAAAATCACGAATGGCTTTCGTTCTGATTGGGGAAAAGATCTATTTGCGGCTGTTCGTTCTATTGTCAATACTGGAAAGCGACAAGGTTTATCTGCTTTTCAGTCGATTCTTGCGGCTTTGAACCCTCTCGAAGCCTTATTCCCTCTAAGTTGAGCAATTACCTAGATTTTTTTGCGATCGCCTATAAAGTACGGTACAGAAATTAGCAAAGCGATCGCCGATCGAGAAAGAAGATGCGATTTTTGGCGCAAGTTATCAAGCAAGATGTAAAATTTAAGTAAGAGTATAAAGGTAAATAGAAGATACGATCGCACCCTAATTTAAGTCCGAACAGCCAAGACACACAACTTAATGCAATTGATTCAAACTTTACCCACAGAAGTCGTCCATTTAATTGCGGCAGGAGAAGTAATTGACTCTTTGGCGGCGGTGGTACGTGAGTTGGCAGAAAATGCGATCGATGCCCGAGCTACCCGTTTGGCAATTTCAATTTGGACCGATACGCTCAGCATTCAAGTGAGCGACAATGGCTGCGGTATGGACTTAGCCGACCTCAAGCAAGCCGCTATTCCCCACACCACCAGCAAAATTCATTACAAACAAGATTTACAACAGATCGATAGTTTGGGCTTTAGAGGCGAAGCGCTACATAGCCTTGCCCAACTTGCCGATCTGCAAATTTGCAGTCGCAAGCATACCGACAATGCAGGCTGGCAAGTTCGTTACGACCATGCGGGGAATCTATTGGGCGATCCTAAAAACGTAGCGATCGCACTGGGAACAGTGGTTACGGTCGATCGCCTCTTTGCCACATTGCCCTCACGGTTGCAGGTACTGCCTGCGATCGCGCAGCAAGTTCGCAAAATCTAGATTGCCCCGTCACACTTTGAGAATCAAAAGTACAAACTACATCTAGCATTCGGCTTGTTGCTTGCGATTGCGGCTGATTGACTTGCCGTTCGGGAAAAGTCGTCCATGTCCCTACTGAGAACAGTACCCCTCTTCTCAATTCTCATACCCCGTCTGCTTGTGGGCTAGGTATGAGAACTGAAGTTAGGACGACAGATATAAGCCTCAATTAATCTGGTGTGCAAATCGTGCGAATGGGGGCACAATTTCTACCACCGTAATTTCTGCATACATTGTCAGCTTGATCTTCAGCAGTACTTGTATCTGTCGCCCAACCAGTCCCTACTGCGCCATTTGAACCTTCCGAAATTGACATACAGGCATTGCGTACCCATATCAACACTCTACAATCTCCTGCACCAGAAATACTCGTACACTGAGACAGCGCACTGCGCTCAGCGGCTGCACGGGTACTATAGTTCCATGCATAGCCTTTGTCACCCGTAGATCGAGAGTGGGCGATCGCCCCAAAACTTTGGGCATAAGCCTCCATACCACCAGCAACCACGAGAGGAAGAACAGCAGCAGCAGCGATCGCCAGAGAACTACAAAATTTCCGCACCATAAAAACCTCACTGAATCAATGTATCGACTTAATTTATATAGCCAATATTAAGGTTAAAGAAGATTAGAGATTTGTGATCTAGATCTCGCTCGCTTGTGTTTTTTAGCAATGACAGGAGCCTTTAAAAGCGATCGCAATTTGTGAATTGCAGACAATTAGGTTAAAACTATTATTGCAAGGTCTTAATACCATCAAACCGCAATATGCTTAGTCGAGTTGCTGACTCAATTTACTGGTTAAACCGCTATATCGAACGGGCAGAAAACGTAGCACGTTTTGTAGATGTTAATTTACAGTTAATGTTAGATTTGCCTTCCAGCGTACCGCAACAATGGGAACCTCTTGTGATGACTACAGGTGATTTATCCCTGTTCAAAGAGAAATATGGTTCCTCGACCTCAGAGAATGTAATTCAATTTCTTAGCTTCGATCGCGAATATCCTAATTCAATTCTTTCATGTTTGCAAGCTGCCAGAGAAAATGCAAGGTCTGTGCGAGAAATCATTTCCTCGGAGATGTGGGAGCAGGTCAATGACTTCTATCTGTTTGTAAAAGATGCTTCTCCTGGACAGCCTTTATCGGGGCTACATGAATTTTTTAATAAAGTGAAGTTATCTAGTCATCTGTTTGCAGGGGTAATGGATGCAACGATGACCCACAATGAAGGTTGGCACTTTGGTCAAGTGGGAAGATTTTTAGAACGAGCAGACAAGACTTCGCGTATTTTAGACGTTAAATACTTTATCCTTTTACCTTCGATTACCCATGTCGGTACAACAATTGATGAAATTGAATGGATGGCATTGCTCAAGTCGGCAAGTGCCTATGAGATGTATCGCAAGCGAGGATTGCATCGAATCACACCTCACCAAGTTGCCGAGTTTTTGCTTTTAGAGCGAGAATTTCCTCGTTCCGTGCAGTTTTGCGTTTTGCAAGCAGAACGTTCGGTCTATCAGATTAATGGAACCCCTCCAGGAATTTGGACAAATCCCCTAGAGCGATCGCTTGGACAGTTGAGAGCAGAACTAGACTACATCACGATTGAGGAAATCATTCAATCAGGTCTACATGAATGCCTCGATCACTTCCAAACCCGCCTTAATGACATTAGCAACAAGGTAGGGGAAACTTTCTTTGCACTAAAACCAGTTGTTTAAAACCCAATGGTCATACTCCCTTCCCTCTCAAAAAATAAACATAGGGTCTAAGGCGAAAATATGCTCTAAAACTCTCCATTAAAGTCATAAGCTGAAAAGTTAGAATCTATGAAAAGATTTAACTTTGACACCTAAACTTTTATATCTATAGGGATAAAGAGCTTTAAGCTCCATGCTTGATTTATGACGAACGCATTGCAAACGATCGAACGACTGTGGCGACACGAACTCATACCGATGCTGGCAAACCTAAAGCTAGCGATCGCGCTCTTGCTTTTGATTGCCCTCTTTAGCATTACGGGCACGGTGATCGAGCAGGGGCAATCTCAGGAATTTTACAAACTCAACTATCCCGACCATCCTGCCTTATTCGGATTTCTGACCTATCAAGTCATCCTGACCGTGGGGTTAGATCGGGTTTATGGCAGTTGGTGGTTTCTCTCGCTATTGATCTTGTTTGGTTCCAGTCTCGCTGCCTGTACGTTTAATCGTCAGCTACCGATGCTCAAGGTGGCAAAGCGTTGGTTTTACTACACCAAACCGCAAAGCTTCGCCAAATTACCGATCGCCACAGAACTCACAGGACGATCGCTCAACGATCTGTCTCAAGCGCTCATTCAAAAAGGCTATAAAGTTTTTCAAGCTGACGATCGCCTCTATGCCCGCAAAGGATTAATCGGCAAGGTCGGTCCCATCTTTGTGCATGCCAGTATGCTGCTAGTTTTGGCTGGGGCAATCTTAGGCGCATTAACAGGTTTTACCGCGCAAGAAATGGTTCCTAGCGGTGAGACCTTTCAAATCAAAAATATTACCGAATCTGGAGCATGGTCAAAGCCGCAGCTTCCAAAAGACTGGTCGGTGCGAGTGAATCGTTTTTGGATTGATTACACCCCTAACGGTGCGATCGATCAATTCTATTCCGATCTCTCTGTCCTAGATTTGGCTGGGCAAGAAGTCGATCGCCAAACCATTCATGTGAATAAGCCCTTGCGTTATCGAGGCGTAACCCTCTATCAAGCAAACTGGGATATTAGTTCCGTGCGGTTTACCCTCAATCGCAGTCCCGTTTTACAGCTACCTCTAACAAAGCTCAAATCTAAAACGAACGGTGGTCAAGTATGGGGAACTTGGATTCCGACAAAGACAGATCTCAGCGCAGGTGTAACCCTGCTCACGCCTGATTTGCAAGGTACGTTCTTGATCTACGATGAGAAAGGAGATCTGCTTTCCACGCTACGCTTAAATGGCAGCACCGAAGTGAATGGTGTCACGCTAACCATAAAGGATGTCGTCGGAAGTACGGGCTTGCAAATCAAGGCAGATCCTGGAATTCCCGTCGTTTACACTGGATTTGGACTCTTGATGTTGGGTGTAATCGCCAGCTATGTCAGCCATTCACAGGTATGGGCTTTACAGGTTGGGAATACGCTCTATATGGGTGGTAAGACCAACCGAGCCCAAGTAAATTTTGAGTCTGAAATGGTTCAGGTGATAGAGGATATGCCCAAACAGGAACTTCCATTGGTGAACTGTTAGTGAAGTAGGGGCAATTCATGAATTGCCCCTACCTCCAAATTCTCTTGGCGTTATATGCCAAAGTGGGTCAGGGCTGCACGAATTACGACAAACCATACCGTGAGGCTTGAGAAGAGGTAGAGGTAGAACCGAAGTATCACTAGATTGAACGTACAATGGACGGCGCTATGCAGTACCCGAAATATTACGAATAACCACGCAGCGTTGACATACACTGCATCCACCTGCTGCGTCACAAAGAGGTATAGTGCGATCGCATAGAAAACTACTGGCATCTCAAACAGATTCTTGAGGTTATCCGATGGATTGGATATACTGGGCGGCGAAGTCTCTGCAAATTTGCTCGGCTGGGCAAGGTCTTGGGGTGAGATCTTGCGACTGGTGATGAAACCAATCCGACGGACGTACATATATACCCAAACCACAAGTGTCAGAAATATGGTTGCAAAGAAGGGACTGAAAATATCTTCTTGTTTCATGGTTGCCTCTTAAACTAAACCGTTCTGACGATCGCTCGGCGCTAAATTTCGCCACACACTATGGACGAGACTTGCAGAAACATAGACCAGTATAAATCCAATCAGAGGATGGAGTACCTCAAGGTGAAAAGAAGTCTGGAGGTGAATGCTGAGAAATTGCAGTCCCAGTAGTATTGGCAGGCTTGCTGTGAGCTGTCGGATCTTGCGTGGGTAGGGTATAGCGAATACCCATCCCAATAAAACGAGAGACAACCCGCTATATCCTCGTACAAACCAAACGTGAATATCCCACCATGCAGGATTCTGAAAATAGGCAACCCCAACCGTGAATAGTTGAGTAATTAAACAGAGGTTGAACGCTACCGCAGCAACATAAAAGCCCATCTGCATCCAATCGATGGGAGTGCGATCGCTATCAGAATTTGTGACCATATCGAGTTATTTTTAAGATTAAAGCTACTATAGGCTAAGCGCTTCAATGCTTCTAGACCTCGATCGGGTACACTTTAAACGCCATTATCTATGACAAGTTCTTTGGGTCTTCTGTTTGAAGCCATCAACCAAACCCAGAGCGAACAAGACTTGCGATCGCAGATCGTGCCAAAAATTGGTGAATATTTTGCTGCGACAAGATGGGGGATCTTTTTCTTTGATTCGCTGGAAGATCTGCTGCGAAAACGATTTCCTTTATTAGATCGCAAGCTTGAGAAAATCCTAAGATTGGGGCTATCGGTCGAATATAATCCCGTGGTGCGTTATTTAGTCGAGCGTCATGCTCCCGTCCATGAAGCATTAGTCAGTTCGCCCAAGGCATGGGCGATCGTCTGTCCCCGTCCCGATCATTGGCATGTGATGGTCGGCCCGATCGTCCATCGCGGTCAATTGGTGGGTGCAGTCGCTTGTACCCGTGAAAAGTCAAGCCCTGCCTTTGATACGCAAAATCTATCGGATTTAAGCGCGATCTGTTTGCACCTGTCGGTTTGGGTCGCAACCCTGCGATCGCAAAGCGCTTCTACGAGTGCAGCCAGTCCACAGCAGCAACCTTGTCGAAGCGATCGCTTAACCCCACGCGAACTACAAATTGCCGAATTGGTGGCTTTAGGTCGCACAAATTTAGAAATCGGCAGGGAACTTTGGATTACGGAGAACTCTGTAAAGCAGGCTTTGAAGCGGATGTTCCGCAAACTTGAAGTTTCCTCGCGAGCAGAGTTGGTGGCAATAACGCTAGGATCCCTACAGACAAGCGTAAAAGAGCAATCTTTAAATTAGAGCTAAGTTTTTAAAATGTTCACAGTGATAATGTAATAATCTACACAATGACTATAGGAATACCGATCTATGACACTACGTTTAGGCGACACAGTACCTGATTTTACCCAAGATTCAACCGATGGCTCGATCAGCTTTCATGAGTGGATTGGCGATTCATGGGCAATTTTGTTCTCACACCCCAAGGACTTTACCCCTGTTTGCACGACCGAACTAGGTGAAGTGGCTAAACTTAAGCCAGAATTCGAAAAGCGCAATGTTAAACCCATTGCTTTGAGCGTCGATGATGTTGCCTCCCATAATGGTTGGGTGGGTGATATCGAAGAAACTCAAAACGCAAAGCTCAATTACCCAATTCTTGCCGATGCGGATAAAAAGGTATCTGAGCTCTATGGGATGATTCACCCCAACTCTAGTACTGGTAACACCTTGACCGTGCGTTCAGTATTTATCATCGACCCCAACAAAAAACTGCGTCTAACCTTAACTTACCCAGCTAGCACGGGACGTAACTTTGACGAGCTTTTGCGCGTGATTGACTCCTTGCAATTGACGGATGATTACAGTGTCGCTACACCTGCCAACTGGAAAGATGGACAGGACTGCGTGATTGTTCCTTCGGTATCTAATGAAGAGGCAAAGACGAAATTTCCTAAAGGCTTTACCCCAATTAAGCCCTACCTGCGTATGACGCCTCAACCTAATAAGTAATAGGAATGTAGGTTGTATTCCAGAAAATCAGAAAACCTGAATTACACACTGTAAGGGCAATCCCCCTGTGGTTGCCCAGATGTCTAAGCGTAGGGGCAATCCCCCTACAGAATGTTCGGTGTAACCGAGAAATTTACAGGTAGTAAAATTTTCAAAAGATCTAAAGGGATTGCTTCAAAGCAACCCCTTTAGATCGAACCCTACCAATTCTCTTCCTCATTACTCGTTTTTTCCCAAAGTTCCAAATCTAGTTCTTCTAAATAGACAATGGCACTTTGCAGTTGGTGGCTCGTACCAGTTAACTCTAGGGTAAACCAACCATCTTCCTGCGAGTTTTCGCCGAGAATGGCAGCAGTAATATTGACCAATAAGCCATGATCGATGACGAGACGAGAGATAATCGGTTCTTGGTGATAGTTCCTAGGAACCCGCATCGTAATCTGGTTTGTCATTAATCGGCTATCGTCTTCAGGTGAGGTAGCATTAGGGTGAGGCTCATTGCCTCTTTGGGCGAGCATTTGTTTGTCTCCTACTCAAAAAGTTAGATTTTATGTTTGTAATTTGTTTGCAACATCTACTAGGGTAACCAATGTGAGCAACAAGTGGGTGTGATCTTGGTTACTGAGGGAGAATAACATTGCTTCCCAGAAATCAGCGACTTCAAAAAGAGGGGTTTTTATAGTCATTAGCATTCGGCGATTAGCTATCAGCTTTTTCAAAAGCCTTGCTCCACAAGCTTTATCCACAATAGATAAGCAAATTTACCTGAAGGCTTATAAAAGTGAAACTTCCGATCGCTCTAAAAACTGTCAGTAAACATGAAAAAATATTTCTATTGAGGTCATTTAACATAGCGAATTTTGAATTGATGACGCAAGCACTAGCTACAGAAGAATTTGTGATTTTGGTTGATCAAAGCGATCGCCAAGTGGGTGTTGCTGAAAAACTACAAGCCCATCTTGACGGCAAATTGCACAGAGCCTTCTCAATTTTTGTGATGAATGCTAAGGGTGAATTGCTTCTACAGAAACGCGCCAAAGCCAAGTACCATTCGGGAGGTTTATGGACAAATACCTGTTGCAGTCATCCACGACCGAATGAAACGCTGGAGTCTGCCTGCGATCGCCGTTTGCAAGAAGAAATGGGCTTCTCTTGCGAGCTTAAAGAATTATTTAGCTTTGTCTATCACGCCAAACTCGATCGCGGTCTGATCGAACATGAGTACGATCACGTCTTTTTGGGTAGCTACGAAGGATCGCCGATGCCCAATCCTGAAGAAGTGGAAGATTGGCAATGGATGGGCTTAAAAGCTTTACAAACAGACATTCAACAAAATCCCCAGCACTACACCTATTGGCTGCGCGAATGCCTAGAACGGTTTATTGAAATCTTGAGAGGATAGAGCTATGGCGATCGCAAACCAAACAAAAATTTCAATCGGATCGCTCTTGGCTGGAATTTATATTGCCGCACTCTCTCCCATTACCTTGTTTGTGAAACCTGCGATCGCGGCTTCCTTGTCACCAACACCACTGCAACCAAGTTCTACCCCAAAATCTCCCGCAGAAACGCTATTCAACCAAGGCGCAGAACAGTATAAAGCCAGTCAGTTTGAAGCGGCGATTCAGACATGGCAAAAAGCACTCCAACTCTACCAACAACAAAACGATGCCAAAGGCGAACTCTCGGTTTTAGATGCGATCGGATTAGCCTATCGATCGCTAGGGAATCATAAGCAAGCGATCGTTTATTGTCAAAAGCAATTGGTGATAGCTCGTAAACTTGGCGATCGCGTCGCAGAAGCCAATGCCCTCGGAAATCTTGGTAACAGCTTTCGTTCCTTGGGTGACTATGGCAAAGCGATCGAATCCCACCAACAGGGGTTACTCGTGCGCCAAGCCATCAAGGATCGGGCTGGTGAAGGGATCGTTCTCTCTAGCTTGGGAAATATCTATTTCAATTTAGGTAACTATAATAAGGCAACGGAATATCTGGAACAGAGTTTGCAAATTGCTGAAGAGGTTAAGAATAAAATTGGCGTTGTGCTTGCGCGAGCAACCCTAGGCGCGATTTCCAGCGCTCAAGAGGACTACAAAGAGGCAAGAAAACATTACGAACAGAGTCAAATCGAAGCCCAAAAAATAGGTTTTATAGAAGCAGAAGGAAACGCTCTAAATAATTTGGGCGGTATCTATCATGTTAACGGCGACTTCCAAAAAGCGATTGAGTACTATCAAAAAGCCTTGGCGATCGCGAAAACAAAGCAAAACCTTCGTCTAGAAGCTGGTGCTAACGGTGGAATTGGGCTTGCTTATGTCAGTCTCAAGGACTACGCCAAGGCATTAGATTTCCAAGAAAAAAGCTGGCAAATTGCCCATCAAATCGGCGATCGGCAACTGGAGGCATCGACGTTAAATAATTGGGGCTATAGTCTTTGGAAACTCAAAAAATATCCAGAAGCCGAGCAGAAGTTTCGCAGGGTTTTAGAGATTCTCGAATCCTTACGCGATAATTTGGGGGATAGCGATAAGGTTTCCATTTTTGATACTCAGATTCATACCTATAACCTCTTGCAACAGATTCTCGTCGCTCAAAATCAATATGATGAAGCGCTGGAAATTGCCGAGAGGGGGCGATCGCGCGCCTTTGCCGAACTTTTGTCGCGCCGCTTAACTAGCAAAGATCAGACTAAAAATCAAGCTCAAAATTCAGTCCAAAATTCACTAGCAACGATTAAATCACCGACGATCGCGCAAATCAAAGCGATCGCCAAAGCCCAAAATGCCACTCTCGTGGAATATGCCCTCATGCCCGACGATAGCTATCTCGTGCAAGGGAAACTTAAGGGAACCTATCACAAGCTGTTTATTTGGGTTGTTAAACCCACTGGTGAAGTAGCCTTTAAACAGGTCGATCTCACCCCTTTAGAAAATCCTCTTGTGGATGTCATCAGCGATTTACGTGGGGTGATTAATTCTAGGAATGTGGCACCTATTTCTAGTAAAAACCCCGTACTTAAAGCCTATCCTTGGTTGCGCGATCTCAATGGGATCCTAATTCAACCGATCGTAGAGCTACTTCCCACTGACCCCTCGGCACGAATTATTTTCATCCCTCAAGGGGAATTATTTCTAATTCCATTCCCTGCCCTCTTGGATGCTTCGGGCAAACATCTGATCGAAAAACACACGATTCTTACGGCTCCTGCTATTCAAGTTCTCGATCTCACCCACCAAGTCAGACAACAGGTAAAATTGGCGAACCTGCAAGATATCCTAATTGTCGGCAACCCGACAATGCCCAGTATTGGCATCCCGCCTCGTCAACTTCCCGATCTGCCAGGTGCAAAAGCCGAAGCCGAAGCGATCGCGAACTTGTTCAAAAAAGATAGCTCTTTCCATACCGATTTACTCACAGGTAATGACGCCACGATCGCAAATGTGGAAAAACTTATGGGCTCGGCAAGGATCGTGCATATGGCAACGCATGGATTGCTAGATGAGTTTAAGAGGGACGATCGGGATAAGGAGGGTGCTGACATTCCTGGGGCGATCGCCTTAGCTCCAGACCAGAAAGATCGGAACGATCGAAACAAACGGGGACTGCTCACCTCGGGTGACATTTTAAAGCTGCGCTTAAATGCAGAACTGGTGGTACTGAGCGCCTGTAACACTGGACAGGGAAGGGTTACAGGCGATGGCGTCATAGGCTTGTCTCGTTCTCTAATTACCTCAGGGATTCCCAGCGTGATCGTATCGCTGTGGTCAATTCCTGATGCTCCCACAGCAACGTTAATGGCAGAGTTTTATCAGACCTTAAAGCTCAAGCCCGATAAGGCTCAAGCCCTACGCCAAGCGATGTTAGCAACCAAGGCTAAATTTCCTGACCCCGTTAATTGGGCGGCTTTTACGCTAATTGGCGAGGCAGAATGAGTTAGCGAATATCGTACCCAAATAAATTAGCGTCCACCTCATCCAGTTTGAGATCGGCTAAACCATACTCAGCCCAGCGGAGATCGACCATAGCCGCGACATCAGGATCGCTTTCTAACGCTTCTCCCCATTCATGATCGGTTTCGGGGGGAACCTTAGTGGTGGCATCAATTCCCATGCGACCGCCCAAACCAATTTGCTCGCTGGCAAAATCTAATGTATCAAAGGGTGTCTGGGGCAAAATAAACACATCCCGCACGGGATCGACCTTAGAACTTAATGCCCAAACCACTTGACGCGGATCGCGAATATTGATCGTTTCATCTACGACAATCACAAACTTGGTATAGGTGAACTGGGGTAACGCGCTCCAGAATGCCAAGGCCGCCCGTCGCGCTTGACCTGGGTATGATTTTTTGATCGAAATAATGGCTGCCTTATAACTCAGGGCTTCCATCGGCAAAAAGAAGTCAGTAATTTCTGTAACCTGCTGCCGCAAAATCGGGGTGTAGATGCGATTGAGCGAGATCGCCATCATCGCTTCCTCTTTCGGCGGTCTGCCACTAAAGGTGGTGAGATAGATGGGATCTTGGCGGTGGGTAATGGCTTGAAATCTCACCAAGGGCGAATCTTCCACGCCGCCGTAATAGCCCATGTGGTCGCCAAATGGCCCATCAGGCAAAACTTCCCCTGGGGTAATCGTTCCTTCTAGAATAAACTCAGCTTGAGCGGGAACTTCCAAGTCAATGGTTTTGCACTTGGTAAGCTGTACGCCCTCGCCGCCATAGAGTCCAGCAAAGATCCATTCCGATAAATCCACTGGAATGGGTGTTGCGGCTGCCATGATTAATAAAGGATCGACCCCCAAAGCGATCGCAATCTCTAGCTTCTTGCCCATCTCGGCAGCTTTGCGTAAATGTCTGGCTCCCCCACGTACAGACAGCCAATGCACGGTCATCGTATCCTTTGACTGCTGCTGCAAGCGATAGACACTGATATTCGGAATTCCATTTTCTGGGTCTTTGGTAATCACTAAACCCAAGGTGATCACCTTCCCCGCATCATGACACCAAGGCCGAATCATCGGGATGATATTCAGATCGACCTGGTCGCCTTGTAATACGACTTCTTGACAGGGGGCATTGCCAAAGAGAACTTTCTGTGGACGAGACTTAACAACATCAAAGAGAATCTTACCAAAGTCGATCGCTTGGGAGATTTTTTTTGGAGGTTTAGGGCTTTGAAGTTTTCCCAGTTTTTCTCCCAATGCTTCCAGTTCCATTTGGTCTTCCATATCCATTGCCCAGCACACCCGCTCGACTGTGCCTAGTAAATTCACGACGACTGGCGTACTTGAACCTTTGACATTCTCAAATAGTAGAGCTGGTCCACCAGATTGCAGGAGTCGATTGCTAATCTCGGCAATTTCCAAATCGGGATCGACCAGTGCTTTAACGCGATGAAGTTGATGGCGTTGCTCTAACAAATTTAAAAAAGATCGAAGGTTACGTGTCATGAAAAAAAAGGCTGATTGAGATCTGCCCTCCCATTATAGAGATATGATACTGATATCCCCATACCTCTCGGACTACGTCATTAGGTATGAAATTCGCAAATTCTAATTTTCTATTCCTTAATATACATTCATAAATTTTAATATTTCTTTACGGTTATTAAGGTCGATCAAACGACTCGTCATTACGATAAACCTTACGTTCAATTCAATATATAAGGAGCTAAATTATGTCAGTTACTTTAGAGTCAGCTCGGTCAATCTTTTCAAGCACAAAAATTGCTGATGTGGTAGTTCAAACTACCGATGCATATAATAAACTCAGTGTCGAAGACCAATTGGCTTTACTTTGGTTTGCTTACACTGAAATGGGTGTGACAATTACCCCTGCTGCAACTGGATCTGCAAGCATGATCTTGGCAGAGCCTACCCTGAATGCAATCAAAACAATGTCTGCAGCAGACCAATCTCAGGTAATGTTCGATCTTGCAAGTAATGCTGACACAGAAATTGGAAGAACTTACTCTTCGTTTAGAGTCAATACTAAACTAGGCTTTTGGTACGAGCTTGGTCAAATGATGAAACTTGGTCAAGTCGCGCCTATCCCAGTGGGCTATAAGCTCAGCCCAGAGGGTTCGGCAGTACTGACATCGATCAGAAATCTCGATCCAGGTCAGCAAATCACCGTTCTGCGTAACACGGTTGTCAATATGGGTCACAACCCATCTGTCGGGCAAGAATATGCCAAGCGCGAAGCCCCAAAAAGCGTGCCAACATCCCTTTCAGAGCGGGTTCAAACCAAAATCGAGGGCGTTACCAACTACACCGTTCTCAGCTATATCGACTACATGAATGCCTATGAATTTACACTGGCAGCGGGTTTGTTTGCCGAAGAAGGCGCATTACAGCCGCCATTCCAAAAGCCAATTGTGGGACCAAAAGCGATTTTGACCTACATGGGCGAAGAATGTCAGGGATTAAAAATGCTCCCTGAGCGCGGTGTAGTCGAATCCATTGAAGATGGCTATACCCAAATTAAAGTCACTGGTAAGGTTCAAACTCCTTGGTTTGGCGGCGGCGTTGGCATGAACATCGCTTGGCGCTTTCTCCTCAATCCTCAAGGTAAGATTTTCTATGTCGCGATCGATTTGTTGGCATCTCCTAAGGAATTACTCAACCTTGCGCGTGGTTAAGGTATCTCTAAAATAGAGTAGACCTCCTTCACAACAAACGTAGCCTTGAAAAAAACAGAACTGCGATCGTCCGATCGCAGTTCTGTTTTTTAAGGGTGAAAACGACCAATTATCTAGCTGTTACCTTAAGAGGGCGTACAAGCTGCTCGCCCCTGCTTGGAAAGAGGCGTAATTTCCGTAGTGAAGGCTTCAAAGGCTGGTTTAAACACTTCTGATTTAAACGGTTCGGCTTTAGGGTTCTTATCGCCAATTACTTTGATCGCTTGGGCGAGGTTAACGATCGCTTTGGCATAGCCAGTTTGTAACTCCTTTAAAGTAGCTTCCGATAGCTTCACCTCTTGCACACCTTGGGCGATCGTGTTGAGAAACGTAAAGGCTTCCTCTGAAGTTTTGGGCTCAACCTGCGTGATTTTTTGAATTGCCGTACCTAAGGCAAGACAATCTGCACCTCTGTCCGCAACCTTAAGAGCTTGAGCGAAGCTAGGCGTAGCAAAACCTAGACTCAAAACCACTAACAAAGCACAAAAAACATACCGATTTAAAAATTGCATGAAGTCTTCCTGTAGGGACTCAAATTGAAAATTACCTGAAAAATTGTCCGCAACGAACTGGCTTAAACATTACCCAAATTAAAAGGTTTCACAACACATTACAGGGATTCTCAGCGATCGCGCGTCATGTGGAGCCAGCTTCTAGTGATTGGGTTTATTCGAGACAGCAACCCTGCAAGCAAGGCTGTTAAGAGATTACAGCAGCACAAACAAGATATAGAGTTCTCTTTATGAAAACTCTATAAACTTTCTCGATCTATCCCTTTGTGGAGATCGCCACAAAGGTTTAAAGCAGCGTCGCAAGTCCCTTAAAATCAAGATCGCCGTTTTTTTGCTGCGGTAAACTAGTATCTGTAAATACGGAAACTTTTGCCGCGATCGCGATCGCCACATTTCATAGCAACATTTCACAGCCACCAAAAACCATGAACAACGTCGAGTTTTTAGATGAATATGAAGTCATTGTCGTAGGGGCAGGTCATGCAGGCTGTGAGGCGGCGTTGTCATCAGCAAGACTGGGGAAAAAGACCCTACTACTCACGCTCAATCTAGATCGGATTGCTTGGCAGCCCTGCAACCCTGCGGTGGGGGGACCCGCAAAATCGCAATTGGTGCATGAAATCGATGCCCTCGGTGGCGAAATTGGCAAGATCACCGATCGCACCTATCTGCAACGGCGCATTCTCAACCGATCGCGGGGACCTGCGGTGTGGGCATTGCGAGCGCAGACCGATAAGCGCGAATATGCGGCTGAAATGAAGAAGGTGGTAGAGAATCAAGCCAATTTACAGATACGCGAAGGAACGGTCGTTAACTTGGTACTTAAAAATTTGGGGGGCGATCGCAAATCGGTTCTAGGGGTAGAAACCCAATTTGGCGTCGGCTATGGCTGTAAAGCAGTGATTCTCACCACAGGAACCTTTCTCAACGGTCAGATCTGGGTGGGAAATCGTTCCATGTCCGCAGGCAGAGCGGGAGAATTTGCCGTCACAGGTCTAACGGAAACCCTGAATGAATTGGGCTTTATCACAGATAGATTAAAAACTGGAACCCCTGCAAGAGTCGATAAACGCACGGTGGACTACAGTAAAATGGAACCTCAGCCCCCCGATGAAGATCGGAACTGGTTCAGTTTCGATCCGACCGCTTGGGTGGAACGCGAACAGATGAATTGCTACCTCACTCGCACCACGGCTGAAACCCATCGTATCATTCGAGAGAACCTCCATCTTTCGCCTGTATACGGTGGCTTTATTGATGCCAAAGGTCCTCGCTACTGCCCCAGTATTGAGGACAAAATCGTGCGATTTGCCGATAAAGAAAGCCATCAGATTTTTATCGAACCCGAAGGCCGAGAAATTCCAGAACTCTATATTCAGGGCTTCTCTACGGGGTTGCCCGAACCGATTCAACTCCAGATGTTGCGCACGCTCCCCGGACTAGAGAACTGCCAAATGCTGCGGGCTGCCTATGCGGTGGAATATGATTTTATTCCTGCCACCCAATGCTTTCCTACCCTGATGACGAAAAAAGTGGAAGGTCTATTCTGTGCAGGTCAAATCAATGGCACGACGGGCTACGAAGAAGCGGCTGCCCAAGGTCTGGTCGCAGGTATTAATGCCGCTAGGTATGCCAGCGAAACAGAGATGCTGACTTTCCCTCGCCATCAGAGCTACATTGGGACTTTGATTGACGATCTCTGCACCAAGGATCTGCGCGAACCCTACCGCATGCTCACGAGTCGCTCGGAATATCGCTTACTCCTGCGTTCTGATAATGCCGATCGACGCCTCACCCCCTTGGGGCGTGAAATTGGCTTGATCGACGATCGCCGTTGGCAGCTATTTATCACCAAGCAGGCAAATATTGAAGCAGAGGCAGAACGGCTGCAAAATACGCGGATTAAAGAACACGAAGAAGTGGGGCAAGCGATCGCTGCTTCCACAGGGGAGGTGATTCACGGCTCGATCACGCTTGCCGACTTGCTCCGCCGCCCAGGAATTCGCTATCTGGACTTAACCCGCTATGACTTGGGCAATCAAAAACTAGATGCGATCGAGCAGCAATCTGCCGAAATTACAATCAAATATTCTGGATACATTCAACGGCAACAGTTGCAAATCGAGGCGACTGCCCGTCAGAGCGATCGCAAGTTGCCATCTCAGCTCGACTACAGCCAAATTGAGACGCTCTCCATGGAATCGCGAGAAAAATTGAATAAAATTCAACCACTGACGCTGGGGCAAGCCAGTCGCATTGGTGGGGTCAGTCCTGCGGATATTAATGCTTTACTTGTATATTTGGAACTTGCCAAGCGTAAATCGAGTGGTTTATAACCTTGAGGAGCGATCGCACTGGTGTTCCAAGAAACATCTATTGAGAGTGTCAAGTAAATTGTGTAAACTCTGAAATCTAGATATGGAGGCGATCGCGGGGGACAGAAATTTCTGCTTTGCCAAATTCGCCTTGGATTGTTTTCTGGCTGTAGCCATTTCTGGTGTTACTTTCTGGATTTAGGTTTGCGTTCGTGTTTCTCGTAACCCAGGTGTGTTGATAGTTCGGCTTCCAGCGCTCGTTCTACTAAAGCTGTGGTCAGTTGCTTGAGAATCCCCGCTTCTCCAAATAAACCTGGTGGGGTTTTGTAGTCTTTCAGCAGTTCGTCCAGTATTTCCTTTCGAATCGGCATTTTCTTTTTTCCTTGTGTAATGTATTGTTGTCTCTGTCTACCTTTTACAATTTACACAATCTAATTTACAGTCTCCTTGCCCTCGCTAAGTCTCCAACTAGAATAGTCAACACCCAAAGCAATCATATCTTTGCTTGTTACTATGCCTTTGTGAAGTTATACCATTTTCAAAAAATGATGCAACGCATCTTTTTGAAAAGACCGCGCTCGGCGCGGAACCCCAAATTCGATCTGTTGCAAATTTAAAAGAAATTGGTATTAGAGTTTTTGCGGGTAAAAACTTTCCTGAATCACTTTGCGATTAAGGAAAAGTTATATTTGAATGCTATCAGAGCCAGTTTTGCTGAGCTTCAGAGACTTTCCGCTCCTTCCACGTAAGGTCAGTTAATAGTTAAAAAACGATATTCTCTCCGCAATGACAAAGCCTACTCTCACGATCGCTGTTATTGGTGATGTTCACGATCAATGGCAAGAAGAAGACCATCAAGCCCTTAAACATCTAGGGGTTGATTTGGTATTGTTTGTGGGCGACTTTGGCAATGAATCTGTAGAAATTGTGAGAGCGATCGCCAAGATAGATATCCCCAAAGCTGTAATTCTGGGAAATCATGACGCTTGGTACAGTGCCTCTGATTGGGGCAAAAGTAAAAGTCCTTACGACCATAAGACCGAAGATCGGGTGCAGAAACAACTCGATCTACTGGGAGAGACCCATGTTGGCTATGGCTACTTGGACTTTCCTGACTTGAATTTATCAGTCGTGGGCGCACGTCCATTTAGCTGGGGTGGAGAAGAATGGAAAAATGGCGATTTTTTACGCGATCGCTATGGCATCCATGGCTTTGCCGAATCTACTCAGCGGATTATCGAGAGTGCGAAGCAAACTGCCTATAACACAGTGCTTTTGCTCAGTCACAACGGTCCCACTGGTTTGGGCGATCGCGACTACAATCCCTGCGGTAAGGACTGGCAACCTGTGGGTGGCGATCATGGCGATCCTGATTTTGCCGAAGCGATCGCAGCTATCTACGAACTACCCAAAGCAGTTCCCTTTGCAACTTTTGGACATATGCACCACAAACTGCGCAATAACACGCGCCTACGCGAAGCGATCGCGGTGAACGATCGTGGTACGGTATTCCTCAATGCTGCCAGCGTACCCCGCATTGTGCAAAAGCTGGACGGATGTCACCGCAATTTCTCCCTCGTACAACTAACTGCAGGACAAGTGACTCAAATATCCTTGGTTTGGCTAGATCCTACGTTTCAAATAAAATCCGAACAAGTTCTCTATTCAAGACCTTTATAAAACTGACTGAATTCAATTTCAGAGATATTGGCAGTGGTTGAGTTCCATAAGAACCGTAGAAACTTCCTTATGTAATTCCTCTCAAGAAAGAATGCATATCCCTAAAGGGCACCTCTATTAATTGACTTATACCATTTTCAAAAAATGACAACGCATCTTTTTGAAAAGACCGCGCTCTGCGCGGAATCCAAAACCCGATCTGTCGCAAACATTTAGGAAATTGGTATAATTGTAACCAGACTTGATGGCAAGGTAGTTTACAAAAACTCTTTTTTGATAGCTGGGATCGTCTACTGACTTTTATGATTCAAGGCTTAGAGCTAGATCTCCCGCCTAACAGTAGTTAAATTTCCTTAATGAGAATTGCTGTAAAGGCATCTATAGCAATCCGTTTACACTTACGTCAAAATGGCGATTTACTACAATCCCGATGAGCCCGCGATCGCGTTTCCCACCAGTTGCTTCGTAGTGGCATAAGATGCATCTGCGATCGCAAGGAATCCAAAGAATCCAAAGAATCCAAAGAATCAATAGTGTAGGGGAATCATAAACTTGGTCAAAATATCTTAAGGTAGTTAAAGTTAGCAAAATCAAATTCAGTCCAACTTTTTAGATCTAAACTTTTCATGCCTATCACACCTGCTCATCACAAAGCCAAGGCTTTGCCTAGTGTCAAGCGTCGCCCTGCCAAAGAACTCTGCAGTGAATGTGGTTTGTGTGATACCTACTATATTCACTACGTTAAAGAAGCCTGTGCTTTCATCACGCAGCATATTGGCGAACTAGAAACCCAGTCTCACGGACGAGATCGCAACCTTGACAGCGATCGCGAGCTATATTTTGGCGTGCATCAAGACATGATCGCCGCGCGTAAAACTGAGCCAATCGAAGGCGCACAGTGGACGGGCATTGTCAGTAGCATTGCCATTGAAATGCTGACCAAAGGTATGGTAGAGGGTGTGGTTTGCGTCCAGTCTAGTGAAAGCGATCGCTTTAAACCCCAACCCGTGATTGCCCGCACCCCTGCCGAGATTCTGGCAGCAAGGGTAAATAAACCCACGCTCTCGCCCAACCTATCAGTGCTAGAGCAAATTGAACAGTCTGGCATGAAGCGCTTGCTCGTAATTGGCGTTGGTTGCCAAATTCAAGCCTTGCGAACTGTCGAAAAACAGTTGGGTCTAGAAAAGCTCTATGTCCTCGGTACGCCCTGTGTCGATAATGTCAACCGCGCTGGCTTGCAGAAATTTCTCGAAACCACGAGCCGATCGCCTGAAACCGTCGTACATTACGAATTTATGCAGGACTTTAACGTCCATTTCAAGCATTCCGATGGTTCGATTGAGAAGGTTCCATTTTTTGGACTGAATACGAAGGAACTGAAGGATGTATTCGCACCTTCCTGTATGACTTGCTTTGACTATGTCAATGCGCTTGCCGATCTGGTGGTGGGTTATATGGGTGCCCCCTTTGGCTGGCAATGGATTGTCGTTCGCAATGACACGGGTAAGGAAATGCTGGAGATGGTCAAAGATCAGCTAGAAACCCAAGCCGTGATGTCCAATGGCGATCGCACCGCTGCAGTCCAACAGGGCATTGCCGCCTATGACAATGCCACAACGATTCCGATGTGGTTGGCTTACCTAATTAATTTCTTTGTAAATAAAATTGGGCCCAAAGGACTAGAATACGGTCGCTTTTCAATTGACTCTCACTTTGTACGCAATTATCTCTATGTCAAGCGTAACTATCCCAAAAAACTAGAAGCGCATGTACCCGAGTTTGCCAAGCGCATTATCTCTCGCTATAAGCTGCCTAAGCAGTAATTGAGACTCCTTTCACTTTTAGGACAAAGAGACTGCACCGAATGTGACACTGACACACTGCCAACACTGCTAGAAAACATTAAAACTCGCGGTCAAATTTAATATCCGCTACTTTTTGATAGAAAGCGTGAGATGCGATCGCCCCTCAAAGAAAAAGCGATCGCTTTTAAATTGACCAAAAACGATGGTTTACAAAATAAGGCGATTATGCTTATACTACGGTTGTAGCACGTCAACTTGTAATTTTAGGTTTTCAGCTTTCAACACTTCATTCATTTCGTTAAACGCTAACTGCGCCCAAAAGCCATGTTTTCCTTGTATACCTTACAACCCATGATTCTCGCCACCAGCCTCAGACGGTTTACACAATCGTTTGTTGGAATTTTGGCAGAGATGTTTGTGTTACAGGAAAATCTGTGGACGGGCTGCCCCATTACCAAAACGGGTATGGGAGCAGGAACTGCGAAAGGCACAAACGATAGCTGCAAACTTCATGCAGTCGCCAGTTTTGGAAACTCTAGTTTTGGAAGCTCTAGTTTTGAAAGCAAACTATATGCAAAATCCGATCGCCATCGCTCAGAGCGCAGCCCCCATAATTCGCCGAATTCACTAAATCTAGATATAGACAAGATTAGAGCACACAACACAAGCGGGAGGTATTGGCTGACAGCCATACCGACATAAAGCATAGGTAGAACCCCCTTACCCTTGCCCCCGCTTTCATACAGAGAAAGTGGGGGTTTTAGTTTGCTAAGAAATTTGACGAATAACTTGAGGAGTAAAACAGTGACATACACAGGTCAAATCCAACCAGAAGTTCTCAGCCAGTCTGTAGTGGTATTTTCACAAAACTATTTGCCGATCAGCCGTATCAACATCAAACGCGCGATCGCCCTTCTGGTCACAGGTAGAGCTGAACCTCTCGATTTATTTAGTCAAGTTGGTTGGCAAGTGCGCTCGCCGCGATTGGAACTACACGTGCCCGAACACATTCGGTTAACGATCGGCAAATCAGAACGGCATTGGAAAATCCCAGCGGTGAGTCGGCGTGAAATCCTCCGTCGCGATCGCCAAGCTTGTCAGTACTGCGGTAGCACCAAGAAACTGACGCTAGATCACGTTATTCCCCGCGCCCAAGGCGGCCCGCACACATGGGAAAACGTAGTTACAGCTTGCGAACCATGCAACCTGCGCAAAGGAAACCGCACGCCCCTTGAAGCCAATATGCCCCTGCGCTCAAAACCTAAAGCCCCAACGCATCCGACCGTTGGCTTTGCCGAACAGTTTTGGCGCGAACATCAAACCTCTTGAAATCTCTCGCAACGTCACTTATCGAGGAACGCTTCTAAAAACATGTTGAAGCTTATTTTTACTGAAAATGGATTGTACGTTGAGAAGCTCGACATCGGTATCGATGAATTTATCAATACCCGTGTGGCGATCGCTCGCTGTGCCAGTCAACCTATCGCCATTGGCACGAGCAGTGCTTCGATGCTGTTACCTAATGGCGTGCCCACGCTAACGGAATTGGTGATGGCAATCAACCAAGAAGCAATGCATCAAATCGCGATCGACTTGGTGGACAGCGACTGTGTGGAAGTCAGTATCGCTCGCGGTCACTGGATTACTTCTACCCCTGATGCCGAAATTGGCATCTTTGCTGTTACACTCAGCGATCGAATTGAATCTGCTCTGTTTAAATTATGGCAGTTCAGCATGATTCTCTTGCCGCTTTCTAACTAAAATTCCCTATAAGGGCGAAGCATTCCTGTAGATATTTGTTTTAAAAGATCAAGTATCACTGCGAATGCTTCGTTTCTATTGCTTGGAATAATTCTGTAGAAACCCAAATTTGTATGCAAAGGCTCTGCCGCAAGCCTCTTGAGGAGCAAGATCGCAAACAGCTATAATTTAAGCCAGTCCATAGCCACTAAATACTTCTCTATGCACAAGCGTTTAACAACTTTAATCGGTATTCTGATGATTACAATGGCTTGGATTGGTTTAGCCACTCCAGTTATGGCAATTCCCTTATCCCCCCATAAAATTATCCCTATGGCATTATTTTCTTTCTCTGGTACTCGCCCAAATAACTTAGGTGTGCAAGCAGGGAAACTATCCCCATGTCCTAATTCGCCTAATTGTGTGTCTAGTCAAAGCTCAGATCTAGAGCACAAAATCGAGCCGATTCGCTACAAAGGCGATCCTACAAAGGCGATCGCTGAGTTAAAAACCGTGATTCAAAGTCTAGAGAGAACGAAAATAATTTCTGAAACGGAAGATTATCTCTATGCAGAATTTACCAGCGCTTTAATGGGATATGTCGATGATGTGGAGTTCTATCTCAATCGGGATGGAGGGGTGATTGAAGTTCGCTCTGCTTCCCGTTTAGGTCAGTCAGATTTGGGCGTAAATCGCAAACGGGTTGAAGCAATCAGAACGAAGCTACAAGATATGGCCTAATGTCATTTTGTTTAAGTATGTTTAAGAGCGTGACGCTAGTTGATTGAGTAATGCCTGCTGCATAACGTCAATCGGGGCGGGTTGACCCACCCAAAATTCTAAAGCGATCGCCCCTTGATGTAAGAGCATGTCTAAACCATCCATTGCTTTTAAGCCCCTTGCAGTAGCGAGTTGCAAAAATCTTGTAGGGCGAGGAATATAAATTAAGTCATAGACGATAGCGCTCTCAGGCAACAAAGCCATATCTTCCGCCGAGATAGGCGTATTTGGATCTTCCGCCATACCGATTGGCGTGGCATTTACAACGAGTCCAGCAATTTCTAATAAATTCGGTAAAGAGTTCCATGTATGAACGCGCAGATTGTAGTCGTTTAACTGGCTAGTCATTTGACCGTGAAATCGTTTCATCTTTTTAGAGTCACGACCCACAATATGAATGGCAGAACAGCCTAATTGCAAGCAACCCGCGATCGCAGCTCTTGCCGCACCACCACTCCCTAAGATTACGGCAGGAATTCTATGCCAGTTCAGTGCAAGCGATTTGAGTGGCGCTAAAAAACCAGCGACATCTGTATTTGTGCCAACCCACCCATCTTCTACCCGTTTGACGGTGTTGACTGCCCCAACAGCCTGCGCGATCCCATCCACTCGATCGAGCATCGGCATAATCTCTTGTTTGTGAGGAATCGTGAGATTAAAGCCCTGCAATGCACTGACTGCTTTTAAACCTGACACGGCAACGGTGAGGTCGTCGATCGCCACAGGTAAAGGAATATAAACATAATCAAGCTGCATGACCGTCAAGGCTGCGTTGTGCATGACGGGCGAAAGACTATGTGTTACAGGACATCCCATCACACCTAAAAGTTTAGTTGTACCTAGGACTTGTCCCATGCTTTTCCCTCGCTGAACCTATTTCATACCAATTTCTCTTGAATTTGCGACAGATCGGATTTTGTGTTCCGCACAGAGCGCGGTCTTTTCAAAAAGATGCGTTGCATCATTTTTTGAAAATGGTATCAGATCTGATACAGCCTATTTTTGCGCGTAACAGTACAAATATTAATCATAGTTGTGATGGTACGCAGAAGGCAATAAGCCAAAGTGACTGCTATATTACCAAGAACTAATCGCAAAATCGATCGAGGCATGCCGATTTTCACGACAAATATAGTAGACTATCAACTCCTTTATTCCTTCTATTTTCCCTAAAAATTTCCGGCCAGGCTGTTCAAAATCACAAAAAATATCGTAGATAAAAAGTATGGGCTTATCTCCAATTCTAGATATTGCAATTGGTTTAGTTTTTATTTATCTAAGCCTCAGTTTAATTGCTTCAGAAATCCAAGAATTAATTACGACGGTGCTGCAATGGCGAGCAGTCCATTTAAAAGAGTCCATAGAAGGACTCTTGTCTGGAAACGATCGGGAAATAGAAGAATTTTCTAGAGTCAGAGAATTAGCAAATCAGATTTATGCGCATCAACAGATTAAAGACATGAATCATGAGGCAAGAGGTCTTTTGCCAAGGTTCCCACGGTTAATCAGTCAGATGTTTGGCTTTGTATTTCGACTGTTTCGGAAATGGTTCCGCCAAGGAACAAATATCCTGCCTAACGTAAATATTTCGGATGAAGCGATCGCAAAAGAGGGAGAAGGAGTGTTTGGTCAAGGAAATTCGAGTGGACCTTCTTATGTCACAAAAGAGGCATTTACAAGTAGTTTTCTTGAAACGCTGCAAGTACCCATTTTAACGCGGTTAATTACGAGGCTAAGGCTAGAAGCTCTTCTTTCTAAATTGGAAGAACAATTAAAAGACAAATTAGATGAAGTCAGAGTAGGTGAGGGTCGATACCTACCTGATTGGTATAAAGATGCTAAAGAAGAGATATACAAAGATCTAGATAGTGACAGGATCGATGTTTCTGAGGCGTTGGATCGATTTGCCGAAGCTGCCAAGGCAGAACAAAGATTCGATCTATTTGAAGACCCTTTTCAAGCCCAAGACTCAGAAGAAAAATACTACGGTCTTTCACCTGAATATAAGAAGATCTTACTCAAACAAGTAACGCCTACATTGTTGGACGTCATTCAAATGATTCTGGTTTTTCAAGATCCAAGAGTCGAAAAAGTTCTATCCCGAATCAACGGCAGAAAATTTGATGATGTTAAAAAAATTGTAGAAGATGAAAAATTCTTGACCCATTATAGAGAAAAAGATCCCTACATCGTTGAATATATTGCGCAAGGTTTGCTTTTATATGTGACTTTTCGCAATAATGAAATTAGCCGCAAGCTCAAAAAGTTAATTGATAAATTACCGAAATTGCCAACCTATTTACAGAGTAGTATTTACGATCTTGCCAAGCGATCGCAAGCAAAAGTTGAAGATATCGAACAACAGTTCTCTCAATTTCAAAATGATATTGAAAACTGGTTCGATCACTCGATGCTCAGGGCTGCGGGAGTTTACAAACGCAATGCAAAACTGGTAGCGCTCATCCTTGGTTTTACGATCGCTGTGGTCGCAAATGCTGACACATTCCATATTATCGATCGCTTAAGCAAAGATAGAATTTTACGAGAAACCATTAGTCAGAGTGCCGAAAGTATTGTAGTTAATAACTCTCCCGATCGAACTGCTCAGAAGTCAAAGAATCCTCAGAAATTAGATCGAGATACGATCGATCGGATTAACTTTGCTGCCGATGCAATTTCCTTACCGATTGGTTGGGGAGATTCCGTAACATCTCTACAACAAAAAAAGAGCATTCGTTGGTTATTTGGCATTGAAATTGCGGCTCCAGTGATTACATTATGTGGGTGGCTAGTGAGCGCGATCGCAATTTCCATGGGAGCCTCATTTTGGTTTGACCTACTTGGGAAATTTATTGACATCAAAAATGTCGGTAAAAAGCCTGCTCCACCCTCCAACAACAGCAATTAGATGACACGATAATCCAATCATCGCGAATTCGGTCATGGTTGAAATATCCAAGGTAATGTCACGGTAAATGTAGTCCCCACGCCTACTTCACTTTCGACTGCGATCGTGCCTTTACATAAGTCCACAAAGTTTTTGACAATTGCTAAGCCTAGCCCAAACCCCGTAACATTTCCCGCATACTTAGAACGAAAGAAAGACTCAAACACGCGTTCTCGATCTTCAGCAGAAATCCCAATACCCTGATCGCGAACATGAATGCGAACTTGGCTAGGATTAGAATAAATTGCATCGGAAGCAAAAGACTGATGGTCAGGATCGAGTACATATTCTAGTTCTAATGCTACGGCACTTCCATAGGAGGAATACTTAATCGCATTAGATAGCAGATTGATCAAAATATGCCCTAACATTTTTTGATCCATAAACACGGGTGGAACCGAAGAATCTCTAAATACTTGTTGATATTTCAAAGAAGTTTGATGTTTATCGCGATCCCTGCGATCGAGGTGAGCTTCACTAAAATGCTTGATGAACATGATTGTATGACTATCCGAAGAGATGAGTTTTAACTCTTCAAGCAATTCTCGGCAAAATTTCTCTAGATCGAAGTAGCTAGGCGAAGGTTCCCATTTTCCTGATTCAGATTGACTTGCCGTGAGCATATTATCAAGAAAGCCAGACAAGCGATCTACGGCTTTACGAATCCTTTGAAATCGTTGTTTCTTTTCATCGTGAGACCAAACTCGGTCTTGCACTTCTAACATATCTGCTGCTATCCGAATGGAGGATAGCGGATTGCGAAATTCGTGGGAAACTAAAGCCACTAGTTCCGCTCTGAGATTACTAATGGCGCGTGCATGTTCTAGCGATTGACGTGTTAGCATTTCAGATTGATATTTGCGGAGCGCCACTTCTACGGCAGCACGTAACTCTGGAATCTTAAATGGCTTAACAATATACCCAAATGGTTCGGTGAGCTTGGCTCGTTCTAGGGTCTTTTCATCGGCAAAAGCTGTCATGTAAACAACTGGAATTTGATGTTGAGCGTAAATTTGTTCTGCCGCACTAATGCCATCCATGTCACCTTTGATCATGATATCCATCAGTACGAGATCGGGCTGTAGTCGATCTACGGACTGGATTGCTTCTACGCCTGAGTCAACGATACCTGAGATCGTGTAACCCTGTTGTTGCAGGCGTACCGATAAGTTTTCCGCAGCGATCGCTTCATCCTCCACGATCAGGATTTTAGCTTTAGTCATGAGTATGCAACCTTTCTCTATATTTCAGCTCTCTGAAACTGATGTGAAACTGTGTTCCAGCGGTTGTATCTAGTTCTAGGGTGCCTTCTAACTGACGAGTAAGAATACGGACTAAGCGCAAACCTAGCGTACTTGAATTTTGCCAATCAAAATCTTTATTCATGCCGATACCATTATCACGCACGATTAAATGCAGTACTCTATCACTTGTATTATAGTCAGCATAAAAGCGAATTCTAATCAAACCACTTTGATGATTTGGGAAAGCATACTTAAGTGAGTTAGAGACGATTTCATTGATGATTAAGCCACAGGGAATTGAGGTTTCCATATTTAAAGTAATTGCTTCTGCATCAATCTCCTGTTTGATGTCACAGGCATGGGTACTAAAAGAATCAAAAAGGTTATCGATCAAGCTTTGAATGTATTCGCTAAAGTTTACCTCTCCTACAGTGGGAGACTGGTAAAGTTGTTCGTGAATTAGCGCCATCGAATGAATTCGATTTTGACAATCACTAAATAAACTCAAGATTTGCTCATCCTCAATATACTGAGATTGCAAATCTAGTAGATTTGCAATGACATGTAAATTATTTTTAACGCGGTGATGAATTTCTTTGATCAGTACTTCTTTTTCGCGTAAAGATGCTGAAATTAACTCCTGTGCTTGCTTTTGCTTTGTGATGTCGCGAATCATCGCCAAGCTGTGCATGGTTTTACCGTTTTTGTCATGCACTACATAGGCAGTGAGCAATACCCAGATTTCTTCACGATTTTTCTTAATACACCGCTTCTCAATTTGATATTGAGGAATTTTGCCATAGTAAAGTTGCTTTGCGAGTATGGCATCTTTAACCACATCCGCAGGATGGGTAAGGGAGTTAAAGGGACGACTCATTAGCTCTACTTCAGTGTAACCAAACATTTGACAGAGCATATGATTAACTTTAATCAACCTTTGGTTAAAGCCAATAATTGCCATTCCAAGGGGACCTTCTTCAAAGATTTTGCGAAAGCGTTCTTCACTTTGTCTTAAAGCTTCCTCTGATTCTTTGCGGTCGTTGATATCTTCGACCATTGCCAAACTGTAGAGAGGGCGATCGGACTCATCTCTAATCATGGAAACTAAAAGCTTAACCCAAACTTTTTGTTTGTCTTTTCTAATAAATCGTTTTTCAAGTTGAAACTGATGAACTTCATTTTGCAGACACTTCTGCACGTAACTTAGTTCCTGATGCAAGTCAGATGGATAGGTAATTTCCTGAAAGGTTAATTCCCTTAATTCTGCTTCTGTAAAACCCAACATATGACAAAAAGTAGGGTTTGCTTCTACAAATAAACCATTCACAGTACAGAGCACAATTCCAATCGGTGCATTTTCAAAAATGCGGCGAAGTTTTTCTTCACTTGCCCGTAGGGCATCTTCTGCTAGTTTTCGTTCTGTAATATCCTCAATCGTGCAGAGCAACCCTACGACTTCACCCATTGAGTTATGAAAGGGGATTTTACTGACATCTAGCCAGCGTTGCTGACCTTTCTCATCTTTTTTTTGCTTGGTTTCAATTACATGTAACTCAGGCGTATTATTCTCCATAATGCGCCGATCTTGATCGCGATAATTATCAGCGACTTCGCGGTTTGGCAGCAGATCGTAGTCAGTTTTGCCAATGATAAACTCGGTGCTTTCTAATTTTGCAGCCTTTGCCCAGTTTTTATTGCATCCCTGAAATACCGAGTTGCGATCTTTCCAGAAAATTTGCTGATGGATGTTATCCATAAATAACTGGAGAAAGTCTTTTTTGTCTTGCAGGGTTTGCTCTACTTGAGCAAGGACGCTCGCATTGGCTTGAAAAGATGCTGTAATTTGCTGAAGTTGTTCTTTTAGCAGAACTTCTTGTTGTTTTTTTTCTGTAATATCACGTTCGACGATTAACCAATGGGTCTGCTCTCCCACCTGATTGGCAATCGGGGATAAGTTCAATTCGCCCCAGTATATAGAGCCATCTTGGCGATCGCAGTGCAGTTCGACTTGGATCGGCGGTAATGAGCTTGTGACCGATACGGCATGGATGCGATCGCCTTGAAGTATATTTCGAGTACTCCCTATTGTTTCTGCAAGGGTGCAACCAAATTGTTTGGTAAATGCAGGATTTGCATAGACAATTGGAGAATGAAAGGCGGTATTGATTGGATCTTCTTGCGTAGAAGTCGTAATCAAAATAATGTCTCTGGCTTGCTCGAACATAAACTCTAATAAGTACATTTGTTCTGCACTAACCAAAGTTTTAATCGCTTCTTGCATACTGTTAGGATTTTGCTTAAACCATTAAGCATTCACTCCATTTAACATATAGCAGATCTTAAACAGAGTGTTGCTACGATTAGGGTTAAACCCTTACAGAAAGATCGGAAAATCGTTCAAGATTCATTAATATAATTACCTTGCAGGAAATCTCCTAAAATTTCACCCTCTACTTCATAATATCTCCGAGGGTTTCCTACTCTATATCAATGGAAAGAATCATTTCTTCTTCTTTTCTTTCTAACTTTGTTTTTATGATTTTTTCTCGACAATCTAATAGTTTCGCTCTTAAAAATAGACGATTAGAATTTCTTGCAAATCTAGGAAAGTTAGTCAGTTTTGATTTGTTAAGAGAAAAAAATTTACTTGGGTAAAGTATTCCACTATAGCAATCCCTCATGAGTAGTCACTCATTTGTAGCGCTAGCATCTTGCTTGCAAGGGCAGAAGCCCTTACTACACTCACAAACGATTAAGGATCGCTTATATGGCGATCCTTAATAACGAATGAAAGATTCTTTCTTCTTTATAGAGTCGTAGGAGCAATTCATGGTGCCCCTACATACCAATTGTTAAGCTGCGACGGGTTGCTGCCAAGACATCGCCAACATTCTGCGACCAAGCTCGAGATCTTTGTCAGAACACAGCCAGTTGGGATGGGCGGTCATTAATAGGCTTTCAAGCGTTTCTAGATCGAATAAGTGCCATACGGGTGAACCATTTACAGCGTCAGCGATCGCATAGCAATTTTGCCCCACACAATGAATTACGCAATTACTTGCAGCCCGATCGATCATCAGCTTTTCCCCCACTTGCAAAGCTCTAAAACTGAAGATTGTATTTCTAAAATGCTCGAAAGACTCTGCCGCGAATCCAGCGATCGCCACAGTCATCTTAGCCTCACCATTTATGGCAATCCAATAATGACGAGATGGATCGATTCCCTCTAGCCAGACAGACTCATCATCTAAACGGTAACGGGGAGCAAGGGTAAAGGTATAGGTCATATAAATATCTAAACAGGCTTTAAAAAAGAAATTTACACAGATTCTGACTTTAGAGATAAAGGCTAAATCTTTAATTCTGTCTTAAGGAAGATTTACTTCACACATGCATACTAATGTTAAACCGCCCAAAATATCAATCAAATTTTGCAATTCTTATAATTTCTTTATTATATGTATAAAAAAGACTTATATCTCAGCAATAATTTACAAAAGCAAGAGGTCATATAAGTACTCCTTAACCATAAAAAGCCTTTAAATTCGTAGATTCTTGATTTCTCCTGAGAAATGCGCATAAAAATATTTCTAGAATTTAAAGTAAAACCCTTTAAAAATAAGGCTTTAAAGTATTGAGTAGAGATCTCTGTCAAAAGTTAGGGATGTGATATATGTCTATGTGTAGATTTGTAAAGAATAACCCCTGGTTATATTAATTTCACAACGAAAAAAAGCTCACCCAAGAAATCAAACGGCATAGTTATGACATACACCACAGACTCAACCCAAAGTTTCATCGCTAGCCTACAGTCAGTCAATGAAGTCTCGGCAACGACCCAGTTGTTTAAGCAACTTACGGCTGACGATCGATTGGCAATTTTATGGTACGCATACACTGAATGTGGTAAGTCTATTACTCCTGCGGCTCCTGGTGCTGCACGCTTGCACCTAGCATCAGGTTTGATCGATAAGGTCAAGAAAATGACTTATGCAGAGCAACTGCAATTCATGCGCGATCTCGTGAACAAAGTAGATACCCCTGATACTCGTGCGTATGGCATTCTCAGCACCAATACAAAATTAGGCTTTTGGTATGTGCTAGCCGAACTGATGACTCAAGGTATTGTTGTGCCAATGCCTAGTAACTACCAGGCGAGTAAAGATGTCCAGCGCTTACTTGGAACAATTGCATCCCTTGACTTTGGTCAACAAATTACGATTCTCCGTAGTGCAGTTGTAGATATGGGGTACGATCCCTTTGCTTAAATGTCCTAAACGATGGATCGTAACTAGATTTTCTTTAGAAGCAGGCAATTAACCTGCTTCTAAAGTTCAAAAGGAATTATTTTTTAATAGATTCAATTAGCCTAGATAGTTAGAAGCTTAGATTCAATTATGATTACAGCGATCGCTTCAACCCCAGATTTAAGTTTAGGTTCGAGCACAGGACAGGCAGAGCCAATAGCTATTTATTTTGAGCCGACTATACAACGCTATTTTGACACGCTCAACATGGGAGATTTTCAAGCGACTGCTGCTTTGTTTGCGGTAAATGGCGCATTGCATCCCCCTTTTGAGAGTTTGGTTGTGGGAGAAGCAGCGATCGCTGCCTATCTGGCTCAAGAAGCACAGGGATTAAAGCTATATCCTCGACAGATTAACAAGCGCATCGCGATCGAGAATGACTTAGTGCAGGTTAGCGTTAGTGGTCGCGTCAAAACGGCTTGGTTTGGTGTAAATGTAGCCTGGAAATTTGTTTTAAATCCCGCACAAGAAATTGTCTATGTAGCGATCGAACTGTTGGCATCACTGCAAGAATTAGCAAATCTTCGGCGTTAATATTCCAGCATGAAAATCTTTGCATAAGTCCACAGCCAAAATTTTAAGATTTTACCTATAAACCAAATCTTTAGAGCAATTTATTTAACCTAATTAAATCTAAGAATAGGAGCGGGAATCAGATGATTTCCGCTCATTATTTTTTCTTTTAATCAGCACCAAGTGCTGATTGCATACGCCTAAGATTGTGACAACAAGCGATCGCGACTTCGACACAATTTTTTAATTATTTACCAGCAAGCAATTTTTCGCCAGCTAACTTCTGAAAGTCCCTTCAGTGCTATGTTGATGCCTCCAGCTTTGTTAACAGCCATCTCAAAGGGCTTGAGCCTTCAAAAGTAGTTTCACAAAAAAAATCCATATAATATATCAAGTGAGGGTAAAGAAAGTGTTTATAAGGTAGAGTTTTTTCTGCTTAGTTGTTGGAGCAAGGGTCTTACTACAATCTTTGCTAGATTTAAATTTCCCTACAGGCTGAATAATAGTGATTTGATAGCGTTTACAAACTCAACCTTTAATTGCCAATTTTCTAATACCTGATATTATGCTTATTTTAAAAGTCGTTGGTTAAGTAAAAACCTTGAAAAACTGATAGCTAAAGTTGCAGTGAAATTCAAGATTTAGACGCTAGAATCTCGTGCAGCTAAACTCCTGTAACAATCACGCTGAAGGATCGACTCATGCCACAAGATAAAAACAAACCCAATCAAGGACGAGGGTCAAACGATCCCAGCCAAAACACAGCAGGAAACTCTGAGGCAGAAGAAATCGATTGGCTGATCCTGTCAGACCTCAGTACGAAAATGAATCCTGCCAAGCAGGAGAAGCAAAAAAATTCATCAAACGCTGCGATCGAGAGTTTAAACGAGATCTTATCTGACGATCAAGAAGATATTGATTGGCTTCAGTCTATAGGACTAGATGAACCAGTTACGGGAATTACCGCTCACATAACATCTGGTAGTGAACTGCCTCTAAATACGTCCCAAGCAACTATGCAACCCGATCCTAAATCCTCTAATGTTGGGGATATCGATTGGCTGATTGTTACTGATTTAAAAACTCGTATGGACGATACAGATTTCAAACTTAGAAATCAGCCAGCCATACCACCAGAATCGCCCCAAAATGAATCCCTAGACTTTTCATTTTCTGATACTAACGAACCTAATGACGCATTTCCCGAACTCTTAGAAGGATTTTTGGCTCAAGATGATTTGGGGCTTGGCGATTTAGAACTATCAATGGACGATCGGAACTTCGATCTAGATCTAGACGGGTTATCAATAGACGATGAAGCCTCAAATCTTGATTTAGAAAACGAATTAGGGGCAATAAATTTTGATACAGATAAAGTTGAGCCCGATGATTGGGCGTCAAATAGCCTTGACTTAGATTTGAGCGAAACAAATGAATGGAATCTTTCCGAAGAGCTTGACGATGAACTTTTAGAGCAGCCTGAGGATCGCGAACTTGTCAGCGAGTTGAGTCTTGAATCTAATGAAGCAGATGAAGACATTGAATTGGTTCTGAGGCTCGATCTAGATGCCGAGCTTAATTTTGATGAAGATGTCCAAGAAGAGTTTGCTCTAGCAAACGAACTAGATATTCCTGAAAATATAAGAGATGAACTCATCCCCGAAGCTTCTTCCGCTCTCTTAGAAGAACTTGATTTGGATGTCGATCTTAGTTTTGACGAAGATATTCTAGGAAATCTAGATGCAGAGGCTAATGAAGAGTTTGACGGAACAAACAACCTAATTAATACTCCTGAAGATGTTATTAATGAAATGGGTTCTGGGACTTCTTCTCTAGAAAGCCTTGGAGGTGAGGATTTTGGAGATATAAACTTCGATCTGGAATTTGATAAAGAACCTAATTCTCAGGAGCAAGAAGAAAACGCTAGCTTCGAGACTGAGCCTGAAATGGCGCTAGAGACGGAATCTGATGTTGATTTAGATTTCCTAGATGAGAATCTGTTATCCAATCCCGATCGATTGCTGGAACATGCAACTATTCTCGAAACGGTCTCTGCAAATGAATTGGTTGAATCACTGCCCAATCAGTTTTTAGAGGGGTCGTTAGATCTAGGATCTGATTTTACCCCTAGTTCAACCATTGATTTTGGATCGACGGATGATTGGTTGAGTCCCTCAAGTCTTGAATCCAGTCCTGAAATTGCTGATGGGAATCTTGCTCCCGAGCAAGTGGATGATTTTGCCACATGGGATCGAGGAGCTTCTACCGCTGATATAGCTTCTGATATGTCGGATATGAATGATGATTGGGCAAGCTCACCTAGTTTTGGCATGGAGTCAATATCTCCCAATCTTGATTCTCCTGATTTAAGTCCAGCTCAAATGGATGATTTTGCCGCATGGGATCGGGGAGCATCTACGGCTGATATGGCTTCTGATATGAATGATGATTGGGCAAGCTCACCTAGTTTTGGCATGGAGTCTATATCTCCCAATCTTGATTCTCCTGATTTAAGTTCCGAGCAAGTGGATGATTTTGCCACATGGGATCGAGGAGCTTCTACCGCAGGTGTAGCTGCAGATATAGCTTCTGATATGTCTGATATGAATGATGACTGGGCAAGCTCAAAAGGTAATGAACTCGAAGCTAATGCCTATGAACTTGAAGCTAATGCCTATGAACTTGAAGCTAATGCTTACGAACTCGAAGCCAATGCCTATGAACTTGAAGCTAGTGCTTACGAACTTGAAGCTAATGCTTACGAACTTGAGCAATTCTCTCCTCAAGCAGATCTAGAAACGGTTTTCGAACAAGATGAGGATCGTGCTTTTGACCAAGAGCTTGATTCATTTACATCTTATGCTTCCGAACAATTGGAGAACGGATTTGAACAAAATTTAGAGGAATTCGATCCTAATGCCTTGGATCGGCTTGATGGATTTGATGCTCAACCACAAGTTGGACTAGAGACGTTCGATGCAAATATTTCTGAGCAACTTGAATTTGATGCTCAGCTCGAGCAGGAGTTAGAGGGGTTTATTGTTGACACCTCAGGATATATTGATGATGGATTCAACCTTCAAACAGAAGAGGTACTGACGCCTCAATATGAGATCTCGTCTGAAGCACAATCAGCACAGAGCATTGCTTATTCCGATCCGAATGCAGATTGGGATTCAATGGAAAGCGATCTTAATAACTTAGAAGCTTTAGAGCCAGTATCCTACCTTGAAGATTCTATCGAAGGAAATCTTAACTCAAATTCTCTAACAGATCTAGGCTCTGAATCTGAGTTTGAATATGATTTTACGGATTTAACCGATTCGGAGTTAAACCCTCAATTTCAGCAGGGGTTTGAACCTGCACTTGAGACGGAATTTCATAATGACTCCTCTTCAGATATCGAGTTTGGTGCGGTCGAGTCAAATGATACTTATGATTCGTTTGACGAAAATCATCTTTTTGAAGCAGAAATAGATCGCAATGATGCTTTGAACGTTCCTTCAGATTTAACTGCCATGTTACCTCCAGATATCACTGAGGTTATTGACGATCTAGACGCAATTAACACGGATGATTCAGCATTTGACGATCTTGGATTTGAAGATGCTTCCTTTAAAGACCTCAATATTGATGAAGACAATACAGCACTGATCGGTCGCTCAGATGTTGAAACCCAAATAGACGACCTAGAAAACGAATTTGACGATCTAGATGATTTACGACAAGCAGCCAATCGAATGAGTGGTTTTACAGATATAGCCAGTCAAAAAATTCCGAAGCCCGCAGTCGTGCCTTCCCCACAAGTAGAAAATTCTTATCAACCTAGTATTCCAGCACCACCTATAATATCTTCACAAATCACTCATGATGATAGCGATCGCATGACAACGGCTATAGAAACTGGAAAAAGTGACTTCCTCGATGATTTCGATCTTGATAATGTTGACACAGACTTTATGAATCATCATCTTCCATTGAGTGGTGGGATGACTGATTCTGATTTTGATCGTACTCCTCCTCCACCTATTCCTGAATCAAATGATTCCAGTGAAGATTCCCCCTACAGGGCACCAATGCCCATGCCTTTACCGCCTTTACCTAGTCGTAAGTCTACACCAAAGCCCCCAACAAAACCGATCCCTAGTCCTCCTCGTCAAGAGGGAATAAATAGCTCTGAAATATCAGGAGGGGCAAGACGCTCAGATATTTCCAACGCTGCAAACACTGGTTTGTCAAGAGGAATGCCATCTCTTCCATCTCTTCCCTTTGATGTTGAAGAAGAATGGTCGGGGCTATTAGACTCTGACGAACAAATGACAGATAGTTTATTTACCTCTTCTAATTTGTCAGATGGGGATCGCAGTCGAGCTACTACTTTAAATCCCAATAGGCCCCCTTCACAAAGTCCGAGTCAATATGGGCAAACTACGGGTTCTCCATACTCTGATGGAAATACCAATCGGGGTCGCAAAAAGCCTAAGGGTTTGTCACTTCCAAGTCTTGATGAGTTGGATCTTGGTAGTGATAATGATGACTGGACTGGCTTGTTAGATATGAACACGCAAATTTCTAGCGGCAAGCCTGCTAGCGATCCTACTAGAAATCGGTTTGACACCAGTGCCAGTTCGACAAATATTGATACGAGAGAACCAAGGCGATCGCCCCAGCCAACCATGTCTGGCTTTGCAGGAAATACTCGTTCCACTCAATTCGCCTCGCGAACGGATAATAGTGGTGCGTTACCATCTCAACGTCCCCTATCGCGATCGGAAGATGTCCCAAATAGTAAAGTTCCCCCTGCTAAGGTAAAACGGCAAATACCTACTGTTGATTTTGAGACACTGTGGCAAAAATATCTCAAGTTCCCAGTGATTGGACTGGGTGCGATCGGGCTACTCTATGTAGGCTTTTTATTTTTAAAAAGACCCATTATTGAGCTGGGATTAAAAGTGCAATTACTCAAGGATGTTAGCGGTCAAGATTTTTCAGGGGCAAATTTCAAGGATGTCAAACTGGATGATGTCAACTTTAGTAAGGCAAATCTTTCAGGGGCAAATCTAGAAGGTGCAAGCCTCAAGGGAGCTAATTTCGTAGAGACCAATCTGGATGGCGTTACTCTCACCAAAGCCAATCTCAAAGGGGCTAGATTGATCAGAGCTAGTATCGTCGCTTCTAATCTTAAAAATGCCCAACTTCCTTTTGCTGATTTGCATGGAGCAGACCTAACCCGTTCGAGCTTTTTAGGTGCGAATCTTGAAGGAGCTAGTCTAGCTGAGACAAAAATAGGAAAAGGAGCAGATAGAACAAAATTTGAGTCTAAAGATCTATTAATGTGGCAAATTATAAATGAGCCTAAGGCGGGTCGGAACTTAACTGGTTTAAATCTCTCAGGCTTTAATTTAAATTCGGCAAATTTAAAGAATGCTAATTTAACGGAAGCTAAACTGTCTTGGGCTGATTTAACCAGTGCCAATTTAAGCAGCGCCAATCTAACTGGTGCAACTCTTAATGGAGCCAACTTGAGCGGTGCAAATTTAAAAGGTGCAGATCTCACAGATATTAAGATCGATCCTGACAAACAACCTCAAACCAATGGAGAAACTATCTGTCCTAATGGGAGCAAAGGACCTTGCAAGTTCCAGTAGCTTAGGTTGGGCAAGATGAGCATCTTGTCCAATTCGAGATTTCAGAAGCCGATCGCCCCTGCCTTGAATTACGAAAATCTATACATACCTATGGTGTGGGTTTAGGGATGGGTGGTGCGCCTTCGGTCAATTGCTTTTGAGCGTCTTTGCTTTCATAGACACAGTCTACGCGGGGCTTGCCTGTCAAGTCACCTGTAAAGCCAAACGTGTTCATGCGGTTTCGGCATTGCTGAATGTCATTATTGCTAATGGCATTTTGTTGTAGCAATAGGTTCCAGTTTTGGGGTAGAACTACGCAACCAGGCACCGAATCCGCCTGACTGACAAACACATTAAAGGGATTAAGGGTGACATACACGCGGGTGGTCATCACCATTGCCGAAGAGCCGTAGTTATTACAAAAGTCACGACTAGGGGCAAGATTATCGAGCCGAATCGCATCGACAGTACGTGCCGTTGGGTTGAGTGTCGAAAGGGCAGCGCCCACGCCCAAGCCGACCGCAAAGATTGCCCCAGCGATCGCTAGTTTAATGCCAGTACTCGTGGTACTCGATGTGTTCGTGGGAGGGTTGATGGTGGATGAATATCTACGACGAGCCATAGATTTTAGTCTAAATACCTTTCTACGTTAACCGATCTGTAAAGTAAATTTAAAATCTACTTTAACCCCTTCTGTAAATCCTCAACATTCAAACAATGGGCGGAATACCCGCCAAATCGAGAATTTGAGGAATTAAATGCTCAGCTTTGACTGCCATGAGGTGAACCCCTTGGCAAATCTGTTGTGCTGCTTTGACCTGCTCTGCCGCGATCGCGATGCCCTCCTGTAAGGGAACCTCGGCTTTGGCGAGGCGCTCGATAATTATGTCTGGAATATGGACACCAGGCACGTATTTATTAATAAACTGGGCATTTTTAGCTGATTTTAGTAAGAAAATCCCTGCTAGGACGGGTTTATCTGACCGATTGCCAATTTGGGTCATAAATTTCGAGAACAGATCGAAATCAGTAATCAGCTGACTTTGAAAGAACTGTGCGCCTGCGGCGATTTTGCGTTCAAACCGTCGCTGAAGCCCCGACCAACTGGGTGACTGAGGATCGACCGCCGCCCCCACAAATAAATCTGTGCCACCTCCAGAAAGCGATTTGCCATTATGATCGACGCCATGATTGAGTTTATCGATCAGTTGTAGTAACCGTACCGCTTCTAGATCGAATACGGATCTAGCTTTGGGATGATCGCCTGCTTTTACAGGGTCGCCTGTCAATGCCAAAACATTTGTAATGCCGAGTGCAGCAGATCCCAATAAGTCACCCTGAAGCGCAATGCGGTTGCGATCGCGGCAAGCCAGTTGACAGATGGTTTCAATGCCCACCTGTTGCTGCAAAATTACTGAGGCAGCAAGGGGACTCATCCCCATCACGGCACGACTAGAATCTGTAATGTTAACAGCGTGAACCCGACCTTTTAACAATTGGGCTTGGGCGATCATATGCTGAGGGTCAGCACCACTGGGCGGCGAGACTTCGGCAGTGATCAAAAAGTCTTTGCGGGCAACGCGATCGCGAAAATTAGAAAATTGTGATTGGCTAGACATTCAAGGCTTAACGTAACGCCAAATTCGCTTTGAGATCAATGCGATCGGCTTGGACATCAATAATTTACTTTTTCTATTATTCCTTACGCGTAGTCACGATCTGACGAAGAATCCTCCTCGATCGCATCATCTTGAATATGCAGGCTAATCAAGCGGGCAGATGACTCTACTCCAAGTTGCACTTCTAAATGATTGCTAGACAGAGATTCTAAATTGCTGAGCAGCGATCGCAGGTGGGGCGTGCTAGCGCCGCTTTCGGTATAGACCTGTTCGGCAAGACTGGTCAGACGTTTCCAAGTGGTATAGAGCTTGGCGATCGTTTGTTCTAGCTGCGCTGCATTACTAACGAGATCGGCGGTAGATTTGAGACACCCGATGCGCAGGGCTTCCTCTAGGGCTAGCTCTAGATTGACGTCTTGGCTTAGTGCCTGTACTTGCGTGCTGGTACTAAGATATTTACTCAGTCGCTGTGCCTCGGCTGTGACTTGGCGAATATTGTCAATGTCAGAGTTTTCGGCGATCGCATATTTAATGGAGTCTTGATGGGCTTCGGGCAGTTTTTCTAGTTCCCTTACCAGTGGGGCAACATATCGGGAGGGAATTGTGTGTTCTGAAACTTTTTCGCGGACTTCGATCGGTAGCAACTCTGAGGACATCGCCGTCCATTCATCGGAAAGTTGTCGGACTTCGCGTCGCGTGATCCGATCTCCGTTTCGTGCGGCTTCGCTGACCAATTGCTGCACTTCAGGAGATGCTTGAGCGGTTTCGACAAATGCCCGTTTGCTAAACTGCTTGACGTCATCGGCTTCTAAAAAGCCCCCATCCACAAGCGTATCGGCACTATTGGCGAGGGTAATCCAAGCATAGGCTTGACTTTTGCTAATTTCGCGCTCTTGTAACCACTGCAAAAAGCCACTACCCCGACTGTCACCATTGATCTTTTCGCGATCGCGTACCGAGCGTAAAATTCTGCCCCGCCAAATATCGGTTTGCAAATCGAAGCGATCGCACACTTGCCAAGCTCGATCTAAGGACTCATGAAATTCGCGATCGGCAATTTGCTCGTCTTCTGGGTCGGGTAGCTGTAGATCGAAGCTTTCTGGTTGCATGAATGGCAAGGCACTACCGTTTGTGTCTGCGATCGTGAAAATATCATTAGTAATTTTATTTTCAGTTTGGTCAAGCACTATAGTCAAAACGTACTTCTCTTAAAAGTTGGCTTGCCAATTCTAACTCGTCTAAGAGTTGTGTGAATTTTCTTAAAGACCACAAAGCAATTTGATTCAGTTTGATCTTTCAGTATTGGGGTGACGTTGATAGTTAATTATCAAGAAGTAGTATGCTTCAATTGAGTTAGCAAATATCTATTGCAGGGCTTTTGAGTAGAGATGTATGACCCAAGTTAATTTAGAAATCTCTTACGACCAAACAAGAACTTTAATCCTTGAGAACCTAGAATCTTCAGGTGGTGGGCAAACAACAAGTCTCTATCTCAACATAGCAAGATTGGTTGTTTCAAAAGGACTAGCTCCAGATCCTCATGCTGGGGATGGAACTCAGCACATGAATCCACAATACGAACTCCCCCAAAAGTACAAAGCTTGGATTGAAGATATTATCTGGGACTTAATAATAGAGGGTATAATCCGCCCTGGTCGAGGAATTGGCAATGCAAATGAAAATAGCCTCTCTTGGTATCATATTTCAGAGTATGGAAGATCCAAGCTTGGAAGCCAGCCACCCGAACCCTATGATCCAGATAAGTATTTGGCTAGAGTGAAAGCTATATCTAATGATAATGTAATACTTGCCTATTTGGAAGAGAGCTTAAAAGCCTTCCGAATTCATTGCCTTTTATCTTCGGTTATTACATTAGGATGTGCTTCTGAGAAGGCTATTTTACTATTGATTGATGCCTGCGAAAATTCAATATCAAATCAAACAGATAAAGATGATTTCAAAAAAAAGACAGATACTATTTCGATCAAGAGAAAACATGATGAATTTCAAAACATTCTGAGAACAAAAATAAATCAAACTTTACCATCTGATATAAAAGAGAACCTAGACAACTATCTTACTGGTCTTTTCGCCATTATTAGAAGTCACAGAAATGATGCGGGACACCCGTCTGGAAGAGTTATAGAAAGAGAGCATCTTTACGCATTATTAGTTACGTTCCCTGCGTATTTAGAAAAAATTTACAGTCTTATAGACTGGCTTAGTAATAACCATATTTAGGTGTATCTATAAAGCTTCAGCAGTTCAAAAAATAGAATTGCTACAGAATTGAATGTTAAATAAACTGTTAAAGGGCATTAATTATGACGATATCATTACAATTAGAACCAGAAATAGAGACTCGCTTAATTGCTCAGACAGATGCACAAGGAACAAGAGAAATTACCGAGCTAGTCACACAAATAAATTGCCTTGTCTAAGTCAAGAGGACTAGAACAGATATGACATCTACCTTAAAAACAATAAAGAATAAAGTTTGGACTGACGAAGAGTTCATGGCTCTAGCTGATGATGGCGATCGCTACGAAATTGTAGATGGGGAGTTGGTAAACTTGGGCAATTCAGGCATGGAACATGGGAATATTGGCATATTCCTAGGTGGTTTAATCGAGATATTTGTAAGACAGCATAATCTTGGGGTTGCTTGTGACTCCAGTACAGCATTTAAGATGAAAGGAGGAAACAAGCGATCGCCTGATGTTTCTTTTGTTAGTAAAGAGCGATTGATTGGTCTAAAACGATTGCCAAAAGGGTTCTTTGATGGTGCGCCCGATTTAGCCATCGAAATTATTTCACCTGGAAATACTTTTGAGGAAATTCACAACAAGATTGAAGAATACTTCGAGAGTGGAACTAGATTGATTTGGGTAATTCATCCAGATGAAAAATATGTGCTGGTATACCATAGTCCTCAACCCGATCGCTTACTGCGAAGTGATGATGTTTTAGATGGAGAAGATTTGATTTTAAATTTTAAGGTTCCAGTTAGCGAGCTATTTAGAACCTTGGAATTTTGAGATAATTTATCTGTGTTTAGGCATTTGAGCTGAAGTTTGAACGCAAGGAGTAGCCTTTTGATACAATTGCTATCTGAAACTCAAGCCTGAATAGTGGTTCCATGTTAAAAATAGGTAAAAAGATCGTAAGCAAGATCCGCCACCTGCTCCCAGTCTGGCTTTACTTTTTCATCGCGTTCAATACCCTAGCATTCACAAAAGCTCTCATGCTTCAGGACTATGGTATCAAGGTTTCTACCTTTGCTAGTGCGACCATCGGATCACTAGTTGTAGCGAAGGTGGTACTGCTCGTTGGGTATCTTCCTTTCTTTGAGCCTTTCCCCAAGATCCCTATCATTTATAACGTGGGGTGGAAGACCCTACTATACTCGTTTGTCGGGTTTATCTTTCAATTCATAGAACATGCTATTTCCTCTCGAAACTTTGCCTCTGCACTGGAAGAATTAGGACGGCTTCACTTCTGGGCGCTTCAAATTTGGCTTGTCCTACTGCTGCTGATCTGGTGTATCACTCAAGAGCTAATCCACGTTATTGGAGCGCATAGGATGAAAGAAATTGTCTTGGGTATCCGTTCGCTCTAGGCATAAACACTCGCAGACAACAGATACTTTCAATTTTGAGCAACGCAATCTTTTAACAACTTGTTTGAGTTACAGAGAAACTAATCCACTTCTATCTCAGATAATATCCAAAATAACCATCTTTTAACTGTAGAAGCTCGCCTAGTTACAGTATCACCAGAAATTTTTGAATCGCATTCAATAATTATCTTGCCAATTTCCTCTATAGAAGGAATATAACCATTTTCAATTGCTAGTTTAAAAGCTTGATAGAAAATACGATGCTCAAGGATTTTAGAGACTAGTTCTAAATATTTGGATTTGTGGCTTTTTCTTAAAATACTTCTTGCTTCATTTGTCAGTTTAAAGAAAGTTTTATTGTCAATAGAGTTCTTAGATTTATCAATCATTCCGATATATGCACCTGCATTTGCATAATAGTCTGACTGTCTCAAATTGAACTGATAATTTTCTGCAATCTCATCTTTAGTTAAATCTTTTTCAGCTAGTAGATCTAGAAGATCGATTACTCTTCTGAAATTATTAGCTTGAGGGAAGGGGATATCTTGAGGGTTTACGGTTGGATTAACATGAGAAAAAACATTTGAAACATCTTCTAGGGTTATCTTTTCAGGCGCAATTTCAAAAATTATTTGCTTTTCTAATTCAATCGAATTATATTCAAGCTCATCTTTAAAATTATAAATAAAAAAGCTAAAAATATCACATGAATAAGTCATTAAGACTGGAATAACTTTCTTGCTTGTCTTTGATAGCCATAGCCTATATGGATAATATAACTGTCTAATCAAAAAATCATCTATACTACCTCTTTTAGCTTCAATCAAAACAAAATAATTTTCGCTTTCAAAACCTGCATCTATTTCACATTGTGAATTCCGTACCTCAATTTGATGTGGTTTATTATTACTACTTCTGATATTAAAGCTGAAGTCCTCTGTAGACATTCTCCCTGAAACAGTTTGGATAGTCGGTTCACAGACTAAATCATCTATCATTTTGGTGATAAATGCACTATGAATCATTGATGCTTCGGAATATAGCTTTTTATAGTCTAAGGTCTGAATATTTGACTGAAACTCTACTGGGACTGTTTCAGCTTTACTACTGTATTTCACCTCAAAATGCGTATCAAAATCACCAATTACATATTTGGAACGGGAAATAGGTAATATCGATAAATGATTTTCTCGAAAAATTTGAGGCAGATTTACACGATGATCGAATTTTGCCATTAATCTACTTTCTCTGAAATCATTAATAAGAGAAGATTCGATTTCATAGAATCGATTTTTACTGATTTCATCTAAAACCTGATATTGCTCAAAAATCTTTTCCCATGCTAGATCATTTCTTGTTTTTTCTTTAGAGCTACTCATAGTTTCTAATTAATACCTCTTCGATTTTTCCCCGTTTGAGAGAATTAGAATTAATGGCTCTATTAGCTGAAACTTTCTCGATTTTATACTTTTGGGGGTTTCCATATAAATCAAGGATGAAATCAGTACAAGCATTACTGAGTAGGATTTTACATCCTTTATCTGTTAAGCCATCAACTACATCTCTCAGCCGCTCTTGCTCTTTTCTATTAAATCCATTTACATCATATCCAGTAAATGAAGCTGTGTCTGAAACTGGGTCATAAGGAGGATCGAAGTAGATAAAGTCACCTTTTTTTGCAGTTTTAACAGCAATCTCAAAATCCATATTCAGGATTTCAACTTGATTCTGATTGAGATAGTTACTTACACCTCTTAATACAGCTTCGTCTAGAATGCTAGGGTTTTTGTATCTTCCAAATGGAACGTTAAACTGACCTTGAGAATTAACTCTAAATAGACCGTTATAACAGGTTTTATTTAAGTAGATAATTCTTGCTGCTCTTTCTTCTTTAGAAATCGAACGAATATATTCTGTAACTCTATCTTTCTCTCTGACTTCGTAGTAGTAATCTTCGCTATTTTTATCTTTATGCGCTCTTAGCAAATCAATTAGATCTTCCACCGAGTCACGAATTACTTCATAGCAATTGATCAGTTCGGAATTGCTATCGTTGATAACGGCATTTTTAGGCTGCAAAGTCAATAGGATTGCACCTGCGCCAATGAAAAGTTCATAATATTTACGCTTCCCCTTGGGAGCGTGTTTTTGGATTTCAGGAACGATCGCAGGAACGAGTTGCCTTTTCCCTCCTGCCCATTTCAAAAAAGGTCTTACAAGTGGATTCACTGACACGGTTATATTTTTAAAGGTACAAATAGGGAATTGTTAGGAGTTGAGCTTTCATGCAAATAGCGACTTGGAATGTGAATTCGGTGCGGACGCGTTTAGCACAGGTGACAAATTGGTTAAAAACTCATCCCGAAGTAGATCTGCTGTGCTTACAAGAGACTAAAGTCATTGATGCTGATTTCCCTCAAGCTGCCTTTACCGAGTTAGGCTATCACACTTACATCTACGGACAAAAGTCTTACAACGGTGTGGCGATGATTTCTCGACAACCGATCTCTGATGTCCAAATGGGATTTACGGCTGTCTTAGAGCGCGATTTAGGCGATTTAGACGAACAAAGACGGTTGATTACGGGGGTAATTGACCAAGTCAGAATTGTGAATATGTACGTTCCCAATGGTTCGTCCCTTGATAGCGATAAATATGACTACAAACTCAGATGGCTTGAGACATTGCGGCAATATCTAAAAATACTCCTAGACCAAGACGATGAGCCTAGCCAGATTTTAATCTGTGGAGATTTTAACGTCGCTGTTGAGGACATTGATATCCATAATCCTGCCAAGCGCGAAACCAAAGTGATGGCAACCGATGCTGAGCGGGAAGCCATGCAAGCTGTATTAGATTTAGGCTTTAGAGATGTTTTTCGTAAATTCACCCAATCGGGAGGGCATTACTCTTGGTGGGACTATCGGACGGGAGGATTTCAGCGCAATCAGGGTTGGCGAATTGACTATCACTTTCTGACTGAGGCTTTGTACGATCGCGCGATCGCCTGCACCATCGATCTAGAACCCAGAAAACTTCCCCAACCCAGCGATCACACACCTGTGATTGTCGAAATTACTTAGTAAAAATTGGTTCGTGAAAATTCCTTGATGTACGACTCGATCCATAATTCAAAATCTAGCCAGTTTCAAGGAATTCAACCCAAACTAAACCTTAAGACGCACGGGGGTTCTAGAGCGGCGCACTTCATAGTCTGAAGGCTCAAGCAAGGAAACTCCCGTCATTTCTTCGGGTTTAGGAATTTGCAGAATATCCAAAATTGTCGGTGCAATATCGGCAAGTCGTCCAGACTCTCTGAGTTGTACATCACCACCATGACCTGGAATCTTTAGACCTTCGCCCTCTACCACAATAAAAGGTACAGGATTGCTCGTATGAGCTGTCCAAGGGTTGCCATGCTCGTCCCACATACATTCAGCATTTCCGTGATCGGCTGTGATTAGAGCAGTACCACCTGCTTTGGTAATCCCTTCGATCAGCTCGCCTAAACACTTATCGACATGGCTAATAGCCTGTATCGTGGCATTAAAGTTACCTGTATGACCGACCATGTCAGGGTTTGCGTAATTAATCACGATCAAGGAATATTTACGTTTTTGGATGGCATCGAGCGCGACTGCGGTCAACTCGGTGGCTGACATTGGAGGGGTTTCATCATAGGTAGGAACCATGGGGCTGTTGACGATCGTGCGATCGTCACCTTTGCTGGGTTCCTCTTGCCCGCCATCAAAAAAGTAGGTGACATGGGCATATTTCTCAGTTTCAGCGGCACGAAACTGGAGCAAACCATGCTCAGCGACGACTTTGCCGAGCATGTTATCGAGATTTTGCGGCGGAAAGGCGACTTCTACAGGTAGGGTAGCGTCGTATTGGGTAAAGGTGGCGAAATGGATGGGTGAGATCTTTTCACGCTCAAACCCAGAGAAATTTTCTGCCATGAATACCTGCGTAATTTCACGGGAGCGATCGGGTCTGAAATTAAAACAAATCACGCCATCACCCGCCTCTACTGCGCCTTCTGCCAGTCTCACAGGCAAAATAAATTCATCGGTAATATTTTGGGCATAGGTAGCTTCAAGCAGGGCAACTGGGGAGGTTGTCTCAGCTGTAATCTGGTTGTTGGTCATTACCTTATAAGCTTTTTGGACGCGATCCCAACGCTTATCGCGATCCATGGCATAGTATCGACCGCTAATGGTCACAATTCGACCAATTTCCTGCTTTTCAATACAGTCAACCAGTTGTTTGATGTAGCCTACCCCTGAGTTAGGTAACGTATCGCGACCGTCAGTAATTACATGGATACAGACATCGGCAATCCCATGCACCTTGGCAAGCTCTAATAAACCAATTAAATGATCGATATGGGAGTGTACGCCACCATCTGAGCAAAGACCGATGAGGTGAAGCTTACCCTCACTGGCTTTGACTGATTCACAAACATTTTTCAAGGCACGATTTGCCAAAATACTGCCATCCTCAACAGCATCCGTAATGCGCACCAATTCTTGCGGTACGATCCGCCCTGCACCAATATTTAAATGCCCAACCTCAGAATTACCCATTTGACCTTTGGGTAATCCAACATCTTTACCAGAAGCTTGCAGGAGAGTGCTTGGATAACTACGCCACAAACTATCCATAACAGGAGTATTGGCGGCAGCGATAGCATTTCCGTCCGTCTCTTCCCGATATCCCCAGCCGTCTAAAATGACCAGAACAATTGGAGAAACAGACCCCATGACCATAAAAGCTAATTCCTTTTTGTGTACACGATCACTCCATCACAATCACATAATATCACTGGAGTAAATTTACAAACAATTTTAAAATTTTGTCGAACACCGATCCCCACAAACTAATTAGTGAAGACCAAGCATACGCACCTTAAATAAAGTCTTTACTAGCATCTAACATAGGTTTAAATAATGGCAATTCTTCGATCGCGAAAGAACTGTATGATCGTTCGTATTGCGTGATTTTAGTTATCTACCCTAAATCGAGATTCAGCATCACGATCGTAGTGAGCTAGCTAGCAAAAGTTGTCAAATTATAAGTTGATTTTCAAGATTTTGTAACCAATGTCGTTAATTGTTCAGAAATATGGTGGTTCTTCTGTCGCCGATCCCGAAAGAATTAAAGCAGTACGCGATCGCATTAAACAAACTGTAGATGCAGGAAATCAGGTTGTTGTTGTCGTCTCTGCGATGGGTAAAAGCACAGATAATTTAATTAAATTAGCTAACGCAGTAACCACCACAAGCTCATCTGAAAATAATTCTTGCTGCGATCGCTCTGAGAAGGCTTCTCCTACTCAAGAGGCTTTAGATCGGGAAATGGACGTCTTACTCTCTACAGGCGAACAGGTGACAATCGCACTTCTAAGCATGGCATTACAGGCGATTGGACAACCTGCGATCGCGCTTACAGGCTCGCAAGTCCGCGTCGTCACCGAACCCTGTCATACCCGCGCTCGCATCCTGTATGTAGAAACTGAGGGGATACAAGAATATCTCAGTCAGGGCAAAGTTGTGATTATTGCAGGGTTTCAAGGGGTGGCATGCGATCGCGCCACAGGACAGCCTACACGCGAAATCACCACCCTCGGTCGTGGGGGATCGGACACTTCGGCGGTGGCGATCGCGGCAGCTTTAAACGCCGATCTCTGCGAAATTTATACGGATGTACCAGGCATTCTCACCACCGATCCGCGCATTGTACCTAATGCCAAACTTTTAGATGAGATTACCTGTGATGAGATGCTAGAACTGGCTAGCTTGGGGGCAAAGGTCTTACACCCCAGAGCCGTAGAAATCGCTCGAAACTTTGGTGTGAAGTTGGCTGTGCGTTCCAGTTGGGTAGATGACCCAGGCACACTCGTCAAATCGCCCCATTTGGTAAATCTGAGCGAAAATCAAAGCGATCGCATGGCACTAGAAGTCAACCGCTTTGTAGACGGGGTTTCCGTCGATCTCGATCAGGTCAAAATTGCTTTGCTACAAGTGCCCGATCGCCCAGGTATCGCCGCCCAGTTATTTCATTCTTTGGCTTTACAAAATATTAATGTTGATTTAATTATTCAGGCAGTCCAAGATCCGAGCGATGTCAATGACATTGCCTTTACTGTGCCCCATCGGGAATTTGAGATAGCCGAATTGGTCACACGTAGCCTTGAGTTAGGGGCAAAAGCCGTGATTGTCGATTCTCATGTCGCCAAAGTTAGCATTATTGGCGCAGGCATGATTGGCAGACCTGGTGTTGCTGCCCAGATGTTTACAGCTCTAGCCAACGCGGGGATTAATATCCAAATGATTTCTACCTCTGAGATCAAAGTTAGCTGTGTCGTAGCGGCGGCGGATGGAGATGCTGCGGTTGCCGCGATCGCCGAGGCTTTTCAAGTCCCCGTGATGTCCTATCTACCTATAGACGATAGCGATCGAGACCCATCGCCCGTTCGAGGCGTGGCACTCGATCAAAACCGCGCCCGCTTAGCGATTCGCCAAGTACCCGATCGCCCCGGTGTGGCTGCCCAAATCTTTGAGTACCTTGCCCAGCAAAATGTTTCGGTTGACATGATCGTGCAGTCTCAGTCCGATCGCGATGTGAATGAAATTGCCTTTACTGTGCCGATCGGCGATTTACAAAAGGCGGAAGCCTCGCTCAAACAGGTGGCAGAAACAATTGGGGGTGGAGATGTCGTCAGTGATGATGCGATCGCTAAGGTTAGTATTGTAGGGACGGGAATGATTAAACAAGGGGGCATCGCCGCCCGCATGTTTAACGCTCTGGCAAGTTCAGGGATTAATATTGAGATGATTGCAACCTCTGAAATTAAAGTTAGCTGTGTCGTCAGGCAAAGCAATGCTGAGACTGCACTTAGGGCAATTCATCAAGAATTCGATCTTGCTGGCGATCAGACAATTCTAGTTGCGGGGAAAACTGCAAGCTAGGAAATAGAATGTAAGGCAACACAAGCAATACTTATGTCATCCGATAAACCCAGCGACCCATCCAAAGAAGATTTAAAAAGTCAGTCTCTTGAACTTGATTCAAAAAGTAACTGGCAAAAAGTTGTAGCAGACAATTCTCCTACTGTCTTTGTTGCCGTGCTATTGGCATTGGGAGTCCGAATATTTGTCGTAGAACCCAGATATATTCCATCTAGCTCGATGGAGCCAACTTTGCAGATCGACGATCGCTTGCTCATTGACAAACTCACCTTCAAATGGCGTAAACCAGAGCGGGGTGAAATTATTGTATTTAACCCGCCGCCCTATCCAGGGGTAGATACAAGCAAGGTTTATATCAAGCGCGTGATCGGTCTGCCTGGCGATCGGATCAGCATTCACGATGGCAAGGTCTTTGTCAACGGGAATGCAATATCAGAGCCTTACATTGCCTCACCACCTGCCTATTCTCTGCCTTCTGAGCCATCACAGTGTCCAGAATGTTTTCAGCCTAACCAGATTAGCCTCGTTAACAAACAAGTGAGCTTTACCGTACCACCCAGTAAATACTGGATGATGGGTGACAATCGCAACAATAGCCAAGATTCTCATATTTGGGGATTTTTACCAGAAGAGAATATTGTTGGGCGGGCATTTTATCGCTATTGGCCATTTGATAGTCGCACAGGTGGTTTAGATGCCCCAACCTATGCGCTCCCTGCAACAAAATAATCGTGCCAAATTATCTATCGTTCGAGTTCTAATTTTCCATGACTTCAGATCGTAAATCTTCAAACAGCCAGCTAGAATCACCTGCACAAAAGACTTTAAAGCCTTGGTGGCAAAAACATGCCGAAACCATTCGGATTGTTTCGATCGCTTTTGTCTTAGCATTCTTGCTACGCACATTTATTGTGGAGCCGCGCTTCATTCCTTCTGGTTCGATGGAGCCGACTTTGCAGATTCACGATCGCATCATTGTTGATAAGATTTCTTACCAATTTAACCAACCACAAAGAGGTGAGATTCTGATTTTTTATCCCCCCGCCTCACCCTTTATCGAAGATACTTCCAAGGCATATATCAAGCGGTTGATTGGGTTACCTGGCGATCGCATTCGCATTCAAGCAGGTAAGGTCTATGTCAATGATATCGCGATCGAAGAGCCCTACATTGCCGAGCCGCCCAACTACAACTTTAGGGGAGTTGTCACCGTACCGCCTAACTCCTATTGGGTGATGGGCGACAATCGCAATAATAGTAATGACTCCCATGTTTGGGGCTTTTTACCCAAACAGAATATTGTCGGTCGTGCGGTATTTCGCTTTTGGCCCCTAGACGATCGCCTAGGCGAAATTGCCATCCCAAAATACCCAATGATTAACTCAGCGATTAAGCGTTAGTTCGTCCTTGTTGCCCAAAATTCCTTGAGGTCGCCACACCATCAGCAAGATTAACGTCAAGCCAATCAGCATTTGTTGAATCGCTTCTAACCTTCCGCCACCCAAAAATATCTGGGTTTGCTCGGGTAAAAAACGTGGTAGCACGCTGTAAATCTGGAAGATCGCTGCACCTAGCAACACACCAAGATTGTTGCCAGCTCCGCCGATAGTCACAATTGTCCATGCTTGAAACGTAATTAATGGAATGAAATAGTTAGGGTAAATTGTGGTAATTTGCCAAGCATAAAAAGCTCCAGACATTCCCGCGATCGCGCCGCCAATCACAAAAGCCTGTAGCTTGTACCAAAACACATTTTTGCCCAAAGCCTTAGCAACTTCTTCATCTTCACGAATGGCTTTTAAGACTCTGCCCCAAGGCGATCGCACCAACCACTCTAATCGCCAATAGAGTACAGCTAAAACCACTAACAAAAAGCTAGCAAACAGGAGCGAGTAGTATTCTGTGGGTACTAAACCTTTAAAAGGTAAGGGATAATCTTGAACGCCATTAGTCCCTTTAGTTAACCATGCTTCATTATTGACAAAGAGGCGGACTATTTCCGAGACCCCAATGGTGACGATCGCCAAATAATCTTCGCGTAGCCTCAGAGTCGTACTCCCGATCAAAAGCCCAAGTAATGCCGCAAGGGCAGTGGCGATCGCAAAGGCAATAAACCAAGGCACACCATTTAAACTCAAAAGAACAGTAGTATAGGCTCCTACCGTCATAAAGGCGACATGCCCAAAGTTTACTAAGCCTGCAAATCCCCATTGTAAATTTAGACCTAAGCTAAACAGGGCAAAGATAGAAGCAAGAACGATCAGCGATATTATGTATTCAAGCATAGCGTAGGCAAGCCAAAGGAACTAGAAGTATCATACAAACAGTTGTGGAATAAAGTATGGTACAAACACTGCAAGCCAAAAACATTACGCTACGAAATCTGATCGATCGCTTTGGCATTCAACTGGTTGACGATCGGCAATTTTTTCATGAATGGCAAAGTCATCTACCCGAAGTTACTGAATCAGAAAAACAACAACTCGACAAGGTTAGACAAGGATTCCTCAATTTACTCAATTACCCACCCTTATTAGAAGATGTGGTGAGAATGTCGATTCTCGACCCGATTTTATTTATTGGTGGATTTTATTTGCAACCTTTTTATGTCAGAAGCGAAAAGTCAATTGAAATAGCTGTTGCCGATCGAGATGTCATCATTACAGGAAGTTTGGATGCCCTGGTCTTAAGAGAGGAGTTTTGGATTTTAGTGATTGAGTCCAAAAAAGTTTCCTTCTCCGTTGAGGAAGGGTTAGCACAACTTTTAACCTATATGTTGGCAAGTCGACATCCCGAACATCCTAGTTTTGGCATGATTACATCAGGTGGAAGTTTTCTGTTTGTGAAGTTGGTTCATGCAACACCACCCCAGTATGCAACATCGAGACTATTTGGAACTCGTAGCCTAGACGATCTCTGTGATGTCCTGAGTATTCTGAAAAGATTGAGCAATCTTTAAAAAAAATGGCATTTTTTGAGGCGATCGCTTCAGGGTAACTACTTTGAGCGATACTCAAATACATGGTTATATAGCAATCAGATCTGAAATTCTGTAGGGTAGCCATTTTGGCTGTTCGGGGTCAGGCAGTTTACTTGGCTCACAAAAGTCGTATCAATCAACCGCGATCGCTATATCCGTATCAAAAAAACTATAAATATTTCAGTTAGTTATATGTCACAGCCCACGATCGAATCCATTTTGCAAGAAAAGCGGTTATTCCCACCATCCGAAGCATTTGCCAAAGCCGCTCATGTGAATAGCCTTGAGGCATACAAACAACTTTACGAAAAAGCCAAACTCGATCCGCAAAAATTTTGGGCAGAGCTAGCCGAAACCGAACTAGATTGGTTTGAGAAATGGCATACGGTTTTGGATTGGCAACCGCCTTTTGCCAAGTGGTTTGACGGGGGCAAAATCAACATTACTTACAACTGCCTCGATCGCCACTTGTTGACATGGCGACGAAATAAAGCCGCTTTGATTTGGGAAGGCGAACCTGGGGATTCTCGTACCCTGACTTACGCGCAACTGCATCGCGAAGTTTGTCAATTTGCCAATGCGCTCAAACAACTAGACGTTCAAAAAGGCGATCGCGTCGGCATCTATATGCCCATGATTCCCGAAGCGGCGATCGCCATGTTAGCCTGTGCCCGCATTGGGGCAACCCATTCTGTCGTATTTGGGGGGTTTAGTGCTGAAGCATTACGCGATCGGCTCAAAGACGGTCAAGCCAAGCTAGTGATTACCTCTGATGGTGGCTGGCGTAAAGATGCGATCGTACCGCTTAAAGACCAAGTCGATAAAGCTTTGGCAGATGGCGCTGTACCGAGTGTTAAAGATGTGATGGTGGTGAAGCGCACCAATCAGGAAATTTCAATGCAACCCGGTCGCGATCATTGGTGGCACGAACTTCAACCTGGAATGTCAGCACACTGTCCACCCGAGCCAATGGATAGCGAAGATATGCTGTTCATTCTCTATACCAGTGGCAGCACAGGCAAGCCCAAGGGTGTGGTTCACACGACCGCAGGCTATAACCTCTACACGCATATGACCACTAAATGGATTTTCGATCTAAAAGATACAGATGTCTATTGGTGTACCGCAGATGTGGGCTGGATTACGGGGCATAGCTACATTGTCTATGGTCCACTATCGAATGGAGCTACCACCCTGATGTATGAAGGTGCTCCCCGTGCCTCTAACCCCGGCTGTATTTGGGATGTGATTCAAAAATATGGGGTAAATGTGTTCTACACGGCTCCTACTGCGATCCGCACCTTTATTAAAATGGGCGAACACCTGCCCATGTCTAGAGATTTATCTTCGCTCAGGCTCTTGGGAACTGTGGGCGAACCGATTAACCCTGAAGCATGGATGTGGTATCAACGAGTCATTGGTGGCGGGAACTGCCCAATTGTCGATACTTGGTGGCAAACCGAAACTGGTGGCGTGATGATTACGCCCCTACCCGGTGCGGTTCCTACAAAGCCCGGTTCGGCAACACTTCCCTTCCCTGGTATTATTCCAGATGTCGTCGATCTTGATGGCACGCCTGCGGCGGATAACGAAGGTGGCTATTTGGTGATTAAACATCCTTGGCCCGGGATGATGCGTACTGTTTTCGGCGATCCAGATCGCTTCCGCAAGAGTTATTGGGAACATATTCCCCCTCAAGATGGGAAGTATGTCTATTTTGCTGGAGATGGCGCTAGACGTGATGAGGATGGCTACTTTTGGATCATGGGTCGTGTCGATGATGTGATCAATGTGGCTGGGCATCGCTTGGGCACGATGGAAATTGAATCAGCCTTGGTGTCGCATCCCAGTGTTGCGGAGGCGGCTGTAGTTGGGCGGCCCGATGATGTCAAGGGTGAAGATGTCTTCGCTTTTGTGATTTTAGAGGGTGCTCAGGAACCCAATGAAGCCTTGGCAAAAGCCTTAAAGCAACATGTCGTCAATGAAATTGGCGCGATCGCCCGCCCCAGCGAAATTCGCTTTGCCGAAGCTCTGCCTAAAACCCGCTCTGGTAAAATCATGCGTCGCCTATTGCGAACCATTGCCGCAGGTCAAGAAATTACCAGCGACACTTCTACGCTAGAAGATCGTTCCATTCTAGACAAACTCAGAGAAGGAGTTTAGAGAGTAAGAGATCGGCTTTTGGCTTTTTATTTTGAGCATCAAGATTTAAGGCTAAAAGCTGATCGGTCTCAAAAATATTTTTGTTTAGCCTATTGGCAAGTTCATGGATTGTTGTGCTATTGTTTATGTAAGACAGCTAAAAAAACTGACTTGTTTGGATTGATGTAGTCTCAGTTATAGGATGATTTCTTTTCTAAAGGTGGTTTGGTTAATCACTTGCTTAAGTATTTAGTAAATATACAAATATTTGAACAGGTAATTCATCGAACGGATTTTTAGGAAATTAATCTTCGTATTTCTGAGACTTCAACCCAAAGAGCAGAGAATGATCTTGTATCCTTCTGCTCGTTCCTTATAAGTACTTACTGGCTGTCCTGAAAATAAAATTCAGGAGTAAAGACATGAGTCCAAATGTATCTATGTCCGTTGACATTCAGAACGTTCGACTAAACCGACATCAAGCCACAATTTTGATTGATTTGGCTAAAAGTAAAGGAACTTTGCGAGAGAAGAAGATTTACTTCAACTCGGAGTGCAAATGTCAAACTCAAATCCCAAAAAAATTTAAAGGTCTTGGCTTTAAATTTGAAGATGTTCCTTCCTCACTGAAAAATAGTGCGGACGATCGACTGAAAGCTAATTTACTCGATGGTTTAGAGTACCCTCCTAATGTAGTTATTCTAGTATCGGGAGATGGTGATTTCACTCCTTCTGTGAGAGCTTTGCAGAAGCAGGGTATTAAGGTAATTGTTGTTGCAACTCGCGGCAATGTCAAACAAGATCTCAAAGCGATCGCTGATGAGTTTCATTTTATTGATGACTTGAAATTACCTGCAAATAGCACGACTTGATCTGAACCTTATGTCTCATACTATCAAGCACTTGAATACTTGAAAGAAGTCGTCAAGATGGCTGTCCAAGAAGGTAAACAGGCAAAGTTGAATTTTATTGATAGATTGATGAGAGAAAACTTTCCTAGTTATCGAGGGGTCTCATTTATCTGCAAACAAGATGGCACGAATTTCTCTAAATTCAATCAGTTTATTCTTGCTGCTGCCAGAGATGGAATTGTGCAAACGCAAACTATAGGAGATTCGATGAGAGTAATTCCCCTCTTACTCAATTGAATCGATAGCTTGCTCAGTCTATTGTCCCAAACATTTTTGTCTTAATTAAGGAGATACGCCATGAAAAAGATTCCTGACTTTGAGAATACCTCTCTACTTCACCGTGCGCTTACCCATAGCAGCTATACAAACGAGCATCCTGAAGAAAAAGGACATAATGAGCGTTTGGAATTTCTGGGTGATGCGATCCTGTCTTTTTTAAGCGCCGAGTATCTCTACGATCATCATCAGTATCCTGAAATGGGAGAAGATGAAATGACCCGACGCCGTTCTGCATTGGTAGATGAAAAACAACTGGCAAGGTTTGCTTCCGACCTAAACTTAAACTTTCATATGCGATTGGGAAAAGGGATGATTCAAGAAGGAGGTTTTCAGAATCCCAATTTGCTCAGCAGTACATTTGAAGCACTTGTTGCGGCTTACTATTTGGATCAAAGAAATGCAAATGGTCGAACTCATGCAATTGAATCTGTCCATAGCTTTGTGAAAAAACTGTTTGAATCTGTTCCTGAAGAAACAGTGGTAGTTCGCTCTAACACCGATTCTAAAAATCGACTTCAAGAGTGGGCACAAAAGCAACCAGTTAAGCCAGAAATTCAATTACAAATTGATGTAGGGAAACTTAAGGCTTCGGCTCTTTTACCAGTTTATACAGTAGTTAAAGAAACTGGAGCGGATCATACAAAGGAATTTACTATAGAAGTCAAAGTTCAAGGGGAACTTCTCGGACAGGGTAAAGGAAAAAGCAAAAAAGAAGCTGAAAAGAAAGCAGCTGAGAAAGCCTTAAATCAGCTCAGACAACTAGGAAGGATATGAGGCAATATAAATTGTCTTAGGAACGATAAATGCAAGATCCGAGACAATGTGTATTTAAGGTTAATATAGTAGTTGAGAAGATCGCTTGCAAGCAAGAGGGTTATCAACCATGACACAAACCTTTAGCCAGTTGCCACTTTACGATCGCGATTTTTGGCTTTGGACACAAGAAACAATCCATTTACTTAAGACTAGAGACTTCGATCGCGTAGATCTTGACAATTTAATTGAGGAGATAGAGTCCTTGGGGCGATCGGAAAAGAAAGAATTGAAAAGCAGTCTATTGACCTTGCTAGAACATATTCTCAAAAGATTGTACGTCAAGATGCCGCGTGAATATAACGGTTGGGAACAGACAATTCGCGAGCAACGCATCCAAATAGAACTATTACTAGATGACTCACCCAGTTTAAAGACACAATGGATTGAAGCCTGCGATCGGGCTTGGGAACTCAGCTTAAAAAAGGTTTCTGGAGATTATCCAAAAGTAAAGTTTCCTAGTATTTGCCCATTCTCGACAGATATTGAGGCTCTTTTAAATCAAAATCCTTGGGAATAATCGTCAATGATGCTACCTGACATCAACTTCTTCCATACTTTTTTAGGCTGATATAATTGATTTGTTTGTGATTCTAGGGATGGGGTTTAAAGGATGCTAAGTTGGCGAACGATTGGTGCAGTAGGTGCGATCGCATTTCTCATTTCATTAACTCAAACGTTTTCTGTTGATAGCGTTCGTGCCAATGTCACTACAGCACATCCATTCCCATTACCACAATCGCAGTTCGATACTACCATTTGGAAAGATCTCGTGTTGATAGATAAAGAACCTCATCCCCGTTTGATAATGGCGGAAGATCTGGTTCGCACGCGTAGTTTAGATGGATTGTCGCGCCAGCAGGTTTTAGAACTATTGGGAACCCCAACTAGTACGGGTAACCTTTTATCCGCAGATCCTGAGGCTTTTGAGTATTGGCTAAGTCCAGACACAAGAAGCAGCTATACCGTTATGAATGCGGTGGGGCGGGTGATGCAGTTTACCAATAATTTGGAGATTAGGTTTGACACCAAAGGGATTGTAAGCAGCTACGCTATTGTTACAAAAGCAGCCCCATTTTCACAGCCACCATCACAGTTCAATTCTACGGTTTGGAAAGAACTTTCAATGATTGCTGAGTATCCCTATCCGCGTTTGTCCATGGCTGACGATCTAGTTCGCACGCGTCGTTTGGAAGGATTGTCACGGCAGCAGGTTCTAGTACTATTAGGAAACCCAACTCCCAGTAATTATTTCAAAGATCGAGATTTCAAAGATCGATACGATCTTATCTATTGGTTGGGGGAATCAAGATCGAGCTATGTTGCGATCGGTCTCGATGGACGGGCGATAAACTTTGATGCTGTTTTGCTGATTAAGTTGGATGCGAAAGGGTTTGTAAGCAAGTATGCGATCGTACGCGATTAATTGTGCATCACCCCTCGATTTTGGGAATTCACTTCAAAGTTCGCTACAATGCCAGCAAAATTTAATTTCAATCTCTATGAAATGGTCGTAATTCTTTAGCGGTTTTTCTCAGATTCCTCAAGAATAGCGACAGGATTTTCAGAGCGAATGGACTTACATCACCCATTCAAGAGCTAGGGTTGTAGCTTGGGTAACGACGAAAGTCCCGACTGACTTTCTCAGAGAAGCTATCTGAAACTTGTTTAACAACTTGATTTAAAATAGCATCCCCAGTCCTTTGAACCAAAGACGTGGGAAGAATCATTACGAACATTGGAAAATCGAGTTTAGCGATCAGCGTTAGATCCCATTCTATTTGTGTAGTTTTAATATTTGCTTTTCTAGTTGAATGCTCGACCAGCTTAATTTTAGAATGAAAACTGACTTCATAGCCATTAGGATCTTTGGCAGGGATGGGTTGTGTTTTTATTTGATAATTACCCCTTCCATCTTGAGTCATGTATAAATTTACAGTAGGATCGATTTCGTAACCCAGTGCGCCAATCTTGCCAATATTTAGCGAATAGGCATTCGCTCCGATCGCTCTAGCTTTTAGAGGCAATATACACTGAGGCAACCACTGAGGATGGTTTTCAATATACTTACTTACCGATTCTATATCCCCTTTCAGAAGGATCGATCCCGATGAGTAATTTCTAAATGTATAGGGAAATGATGCTTTGTTTCTAGAAGCAGTTGGTTCTCGATCGGAACCCGTTGCATATCGTTCTGGACGAATATCTTGAATTACTTCCTCGGCTGATTGATAGCGTTTCTTGGTTCCAGGCTGAACGAGTTTATCTAAAATCTTGCCTAGGGAATCACTCACAGGAACTGTTAGATAATCGCGCCAAATCCAGTCATTTTCAGCATTATCAAACAGTTGAAATGGAGCGATTCCTGTCAATAGATGCAGGCAGGTCACGCCCAAACTATACAGATCGCTGCTAAAGTTCGCTTTACCCCTTGCTTGCTCGGGTGAGGTATAGGCTGCGCTGCCAATAATCGTTCCTGTTGCTGTGAAACCCGTACCTGCCGCAAATTTAGCAGCACCAAAATCAACTAATACAATCTGTCCGTCCGAACGCCGAATCATGTTTTCTGGCTTTATATCTCGATGAATTACCTGATTCTCATGAATGAATTGCAGGACGGGTAATATGTGATTTAAAAGCAGCCAAATCTTCGTTTCTGAAAATACTCCCTCCTGTACCAACTCTTCCGCTAAATTTTGACCATCAATAAATTCTTGAATGAGATATTGATTTTTATCCTGCTCGAAATATGCGAAAAGTTCGGGTATTTGAGCGTGCTTTCCTAAAGCATCGAGCCTTAATGCTTCTTGTGCAAAAAGCTCTGCGGCTTTGGTGGCACTGCTCGGATCTTGATTACTTGGAAAGAATTGTTTGATTACGCATAGGGGTTTGGAAGGCTTATCTTCATCGACGGCTAAAAATGTTTTGCCAAAACCACCTTGCCCTATTTTTTTTACGGCTCTGTATCGATCCCTTAACAAGAGTCTCCAGCCACAATGCTTGCAAAACTTGGCATCGCTTGGATTTTGTTTGTTGCAAGTAGAATTGAGGCAGTAGCTCATAAGACCTCATGAATCTTAGTTCTATAAAGAAGTATTTTACACAGTGCGATCGGCATAAATTTTTCAGCTCTCATCAGTTTTACACAGCGATCGCTAATTATGCTTTTGCCAAACATATAGAATCAATCAATACTGCACGGGTGGCTAGAAAGTTTCAGGCGATCGCACCGAAAAACGACGAAGACGAACTACGAATAAGCGTGCAACGCGATGCTAAAATTCCGCGCATGTACGACAACGTCTGTAAGTATCTTGCTGAAAACTTCTCTGCCGACCTAGCTACGTGGCTGCTCGGTCAGCCGATCGCTTTTACCCAACTCAGTCCAACCGAGCTAAATGTCGAACCAATTCGTGCAGATTCGCTCATTCTCTTAGATTCCCAAGAGCTGATACTCCACATCGAATTTCAAACGAAACCAGACATAGAAATTCCATCTCGGATGGCAAATTATCGCATCAGAATCTACAATCGCTTTCCCAAGAAAGCAGTGCGCCAAATCGCGATTTATTTGAAAGCAACCAAGTCGCGCTCGGTATTTAATACTTGTTTTGAGATTTCTGGTTTGCGGCATGAGTTTGAGGTGATTAGGCTATGGGAGCAACCCGTAGAGACTTTTTTGCGATCGCCTGGGCTATTGCCGTTTGCTATACTAGCTAACAGTTCCGAACGTCTGGAAGTACTGAGGCAAGTTGCCAACCGATCTGAGGAGATTGTCGAACAAAATATACGCGGAAATGTAATGGCTGCTTCGGCAGTGCTGGCTGGTTTGGTTTTAGGAAAAGATTCTATAAGACAGATTTTGCGGAGTGAAGTGATGCGTGAATCAGTGATTTATCAAGATATTTTGCTCGAAGGTTTGCAACAGGGCTTGCAACAGGGTTTGCAACAGGGTCTGCAACAGGGCTTGCAACAAGGTGAGCGCAAGGGTTTGCAACAGGGTGAGCGCAAAGGTTTGCAGAAAGGAGAGGCTATTCTCGTTCTAAGGCTGCTTAAGTTTAAATTTGGTGCGATCTCGTTAAAGACACAAAAAACTATCCAACAATTGTCAACCGATCGACTGGAAAATTTAGGTGAGGCTCTGTTAGGGTTTACCTCTCTGGCGGATTTGTCTGCTTGGTTGCGGCAGAATAAGGAAAAATAGTTAAATGCACGAGTGGCTGGGATTTTCAGGCGATCGCGATTCGATCTTCTGGGTTGGTTTCGTCAATAGCGCCTAATTCTAGCAGGCTTAACTTTTTAGACGGACAGCGAAATCCAGAGGAGCTGAAAGCGATCGAGCAATTTTGGGTTCTTGAAACCTTAGATTTCTCGTTTACTATTCTCAATAATGCGAAATTATTAAAAATAGGGGTCAAATCCTTAGAAATCTTGTATAGCAAGGACTTTAGGGCTTGCGATCGCAGGTTTTTTGACTTGTGTGTACTGTATATACACAATAGAAAGAACGGGACTTCCGATTGCCAAATGGCTACAGAGATACCTGCCCGCTTTTGTAAAGAGAAATGCTAGACCTGTTTGATGCACTATCATTTACTGATTTCTCGAACAGGTGCTGTGAAATTCAGAAATATTAGAATAGATATTAAACACTCTATCCATTGCTGTTAACTGAAAGAAAGATTTAACTGGCTCGGCAATAATCGAGCAAAGAATTAACCGAAATCCGAATTGTCTTGAAAGTCGCAACGCCCCCAAAACTGCTCCTAAGCCATAGGTGTTAATGTAGGTAACATCTTGCATGTCAATTATAAAATAATCGAAATCTTCAGTCTTACTAAGGGTTTGAATTTGATCGTAAATTTCTTTGCAATTGTCATGATTCATTTTTCCATTAGGTCTAAATACTTGAACTTTTTTTTCCATTTTTTAGTACCTGATTTATATTCAAAAAACATCGCCAATACTGCTCACGAGGTTGCTTTTTTAGCTTGAAATCACGACAATAGAACGCATAGAGGGTTGATGAGCCTTAACTGAAAGAGTTGCAAGATCGCAAAAAATTCAACTAGCAATAGATCCTCCCTTTCTCAATCTTTCTTTGTCTAAAACTGTAAAAGGCGGACAAAACAATTCCAAAGGTGGTTTTATTAAACACTCACTAATTATTTCGGTTGCTTTAGCAGCATTCACTGGTTTAGAAAAGTAATATCCCTGTCCTCTGTGACAAGACATGTTAATAAGAGTTGTAAGCTGCTCTAAGGTTTCAATGCCTTCCACAATAATATCTTTATCTAAAGCTGTTGCTAGTTTAGTAATTGCATTGACAATAATCCATTCTTCTTTTTGAACGAACGAGCGATCTATTTTTAAGACATCGATTGGAAGATCGTATAATAGGCTCAAAGAAGAATAGCCCGTACCAAAATCATCAAGATAAAGTTGCAGTCCAATTTTTTTGAATTTCTCTAAAACTTCTACTGTAGTTTCACGGTCTCTGATTAAGACACTTTCAGTAATTTCTAGTTGCAATTTGTGTGGGTGAATTTCACTTTCATGTAAAGCCTTTTTTGTGTACTCAAATAAAGAATTATCCAGTAGCTGATAGCCAGAGACGTTAACACTAACGGCTAAATCAAGATTTTCAGGAAATTGACAATTCCATAACTTGAGTTGACCGATCGCTGCTTCGATCGTCCATTCACCAATCAGATTAATTAGCCCTGTAGCTTCAGCAAAAGGGATAAAATCAGCAGGGAGAACTATGCCACGCTTGGGATGATTCCATCGCAAAAGTGCCTCAAAGCTTAAAACCTTACCAGTATTAAAATCTACAATAGGTTGGTAATAAAGCTGAAATTCTTTTCGTTCAATGGCAGTTTTTAGCTCTTCATAAAACTCATACTCAAATTTTAGGCGATCGCAAACTTCATACTGTAAAATTGCATTTTGAGTTTCTAAAAAATGTATTTTCTCCTTAAGTTGCGTTTGCAGACATCGCAGTTGCAAGTGAACCTCTACCCTAGCTAGAACTTCCATAAGATTGAAAGGTTTGCTAATATAGTCCACTCCACCAGATGAGAATGCTTCAAGTTTATCTAGTGGACTATCTAAATTACTTAAGAAAATTATAGGGATATCCTTTGTGTTTTCTTGCTCCTTTAGTAGAAAACCAACTTCGTATCCACTCATGTCGGGAATACGAATATCTAGCAAAATTAAATCTGGTGGGTCACTTTTAACCTTTTGTAGTGCGACCTTTCCGCTATTGGCATCAGAGACTCTGTATTCCTGACTTATCAACATTTCAGATAGTATTTTGAGATTCTGCAGATTATCGTCAACTATCAAAATATGACCGAGTTGATTGGTCATGAATTTAACCTCACCCAAATTTCAATTACATTTGTGATAAAACCAAAAATGAGTTTTCCCAAAATTTGACTGGAAGCAATACTCAGGTTTGACAAAGTTTAGATTGTTGAGCAAAGCTATAGCAATCCGATTAGATTTGTGTGGAGGGACAATTTATGAATTGTCCCGATAATTCTAGAAAGGAGAAAAACTACTGATGGAACATACCTGATTGATAGATTCGTAGGGTTGGAGAATCATTCAGATTCGGCGAACTTATACTGAGTGAGTAATTTAACTATATATGGAGATAAGTAAGGGCTTTAGAACGAAATCATTTATCTCAATGAGATGTTCGTCTTATGACTTCTCAATTGAAGCCTTAGAGGGTTTTAGCTAATTTTTTTTAAGATAGCTGTAGTTCTCATGCCTTGAGTAATAAGTTTTTCCTCAATTTGTTGAATTTGTGGCTTTGCCCCGATTAGATATTGGGTGCGTTGAGGCTGAGAAAACCAGTCAGTAGCACAAGCACTTAAATCTTGATGAGTTTGAGCAGAAAACCATCCTCCTAGCAATCCTGCCTCTAAACTGAACGATTTCGATACTGATGCCTCTTGAACTGTCGATATACCCGAGTTTTCAATGGTGACAAGCAAAAGCCCTTCTTTGGCAAAGGAAAAATCGACAATTATTCTCCCTAACCCATGCACTCCCCAGATTTGCTGAAGGGTAGCAAAAAATTCAGGGGCATTCATCAGCGAAATGGATGTTTCGTAATAGAGTTCGATCTCTTTGCGAACTCTTTCATAAAAGGACTTGCCCCAACCAAAACCAAACGTATAAAAAGCCATTGATGCGGCTTCTCCTGCCTCTAATAACAAAGTTTTTTGAATGCTATCGAGTAACAGTGAGGGTACTGCAAGCAAGCGATTTCCTTGTCTGGTAGATAGTAACCCTGTAGAAGGTTCAGATTGAAGATATGCCCTTGGCGCGAAGTAATTGGAAGGAATTACTTCACTTTGAATGTTGGTTAGTTTCATCTTTTCTCTCCTGTTAAAAACGATCGTACCAATTACATTTACGATAGATTGAAATTTAAAGACCTCATGCTGCATCATTTGCCATTAATCATTTCTTCCGCCATATCCAAGTAAGGGACGAGAAACTCTGCCTGTTTAATTGGCAATTTGGACTTTACTGCCTGTCCCAGAAGTTTGTAACCTGGATAATTGTGTTGCATTGCCGATAAAATATTTTGCTGCCAATACAGAAAACGATCCTTGAGGAGTTCATCATCTTGTAATAGCATGGCAAGAGCACAATAGCGCAATCCTAGAGTCAAGTCTCTCTGGCATTTTTCCGATCCCAGATCATCCAATAGTTTAGAATCAGAGCGATTTCCGCTTCTCATAGAGTTAAGCGCATCCTCAACGATCTCCGTTTCTTTTTGCTTTACTGCATTGTAAGCCGCTTTCCTAGACTGCCAAGAAGAGAGTACATTGTCTAACAGTTGAAAGTCCTGAGCATTCACGTAGGTGCCATATGAACGCTTCAACACATCTTCTAATAAAGTAATCATTAATTCCTTAGCTCCTGTTTTTATTGCGGTAATTTTGAGACAGTTACAAAATCGTAGTATTTAGGCTGATTTCACAAGACTTATTCCCAATCAATCTGATTGCGAACCGATTTAACACTTGAAGATGAAGAAAGTTTAGGGATTTGTTTTGAGGAACGCCACTGCACTTTTGCCATCAGATTGCCAATTGTTAAAGAGCCTACATTATGGAATTGTTCTACTCCCACAAGGGAGCATGTTTGAAAAGGCTTAGTGGAATTTTCTGGGCTGCTACGTCTACCTCGTTTTGGACGAAGCAATCGCATTATAAATCTGCTAAAACTACCCCAAATCCCTTTAATCCAGCTTAAAAAGCCTGTAGATCCTCGCTCTTGATTCCTTGTCATGATTGATACACCTTAATAATTAATCTCTTACCAATAAATCGTTTTCAGCAGGAATTTCTTCCGCCATAAATCGATTTGCCACTTCAGATGCGGTTGCCCCTGAAGAAAGCCAAAATTCTGTAGCTCGAATACGCTTTTCGGAGCCAATCAAAAAACGACAGAACTCATTTCCCATGGCATAGCACTGTATTTCTGTGCTGCTCAAACCCTTTGCAAACACGACGCTAAAAAATCCCGATAGCAGTCCAGCATACAGATGACATACTGGTTTACCCACATAGCCGAGTGTTTTCGCTACGGCGGAATCAAACAGATCCACAAAGATAAAACCTTCTTTGAGGGAACTGAGATTTAGACTCCAAGTTCCCCAACCTTGAGCAGTGAGCGGCCACCACCATGTCTCCATCGCAAAAGCAAGATTGGATGTTTCTAAGGTCAGGTTATAGTATTGCTTAAACCAACCCTCAAAAGCGATCGCATCCTGCTTACCCCAATTTTCTCCGATCATGTAAAGTAGCAATCCAGCTGATTCACCAACTTCATGTTCTAATCCTTTAAGCAGAGAAACGATAAAGTCTTCCCCAACAATTAGATTGCGCTGCTGATGGTAGTCATTTACTTCGCCTTTCTGCATGTCAAAGTCGAAAAAAGTGTAGCGACTGTAATGGCACACATCCAAAGACGAATGCATGAATATTTGTGGAGCCTGTAAGTTCCCGATTTCCTTCATAAGTTACTTCTCCTTTTTAGAATTGCGTGTTAAATAAACTTTCATTTCTTGCTCGAATTCTTGAGTCGCCGTTTGCATTTTTTGCAGAGCTGTTCGCAAGATCAGCTTTCCTTCATATACCAAGACCTCCCCTGTAATAGGATGAATAAGGGACTGCTCTGCTTTTTTCCCTACTTGAGATTCTAATTCGGTATCCGAGTCAACATATTTGCCCTTAGGTACTTCTAAGGAAACTCCACTTCCCAAAACCATACACTGGCAAGCAAGACGAGCATTAGACTGCTCGATCCGCATCAAGCTCAATGTCATGAGTTCCTGTTCTGTCGGTGGGGTTAAACTATCCATTCCCTTGTGGATAAATACATGGCAGGTTGCACAGCGTCCCTGTCCCCCACAGGCTTTCAAAACATTGATATTGTTAGCTAGCAAAACCCCGAGCAATCGAGTTCCTTTTGGGGTAGACGTTAATTGCCCATCAATTTGCAGAGCTAAAAGCGAATTCTCAGTATTCATGTTGTCTTTTAGATGGGGCAGTGAGAGAATGCGTTTTCATGGTTTATTCCTATTTTCATACAACGATCGCTTGGGTTGATTCAGCGATTAGGAAGAAATGATTTGCTTAACTTGCTCGGAGACACCCATTTGAGAGAGCATTTGGGTGTAGTCCACAATGATGCGATCGCACTCCTTTAAAAAGAGCCCCACCCACAATTGCAAACTTTTTAACTGCTCGGATGTAATTTGTTCTTGGGGGATTGATTCGCTGAAATATGCGATTCCACCGCGATAATCTACAACCCAACTTTGCAACCAAGGATACTCAGCGATCGTGGCAACTTGAGCTTTTTTCCAATAATTCCCGATCGCCATTCCACCAAAATAGTTCATACTGCAATCAGTAATCTGATTTAGCGCAGAAAGAACTTGCTCGTAACTAAGGGTTTTCGAGGTTGCAGGAACTGCAACAGGTGAAATCGGCTTAGGCGTTGATGGGGGCTGCTTGTGAGCGAAGACTTGAAGTTCAGTTGGGCTATTAGTAGAAACTGGAATGTTTTCCAGCTCATTCTTGCTAGTTTCTAAGGTCGCAAGCTCTGCTGTTGGTTCAGTGCCAGTGCTGATTTTTTGAATGACTTCTCGTAAGATATAGAGTCTGTCAACATGACTGCTCAGAACATCATAAATTCCTTTAGCAATTACCCAATTTCTGAAAAAGTCATTAACAGCGGGTTGAGGTGATAGCAGGATAACTCGTAGTCCTGGCAATTGCTCAGAACATCGACGATAGACCTCCAGATAACTTGAGTCCTCTAGAGTCCCGATCATCAAAATATCGGTTTTTTGATTGGATAATGTTTGAAATAATTCTCCTGATTTTTTGCAGATAGAGATGACGTGATTATCTTTCCTTAACTCGTCTACAAGGGGTTGACTCACTGATTCTGAAGACTCAGCTAAGATTAACCGAAGCGATGATTTTTTTGAAAGGTTAATATTTCCAATCCCGCTATTTACTTCCATTGCTAAACTCTGCATTGCTCACCTACTAATTCGATCGAGTAGAGATTTTCAAGCCATATTGTCTACTGCCCTCCTCATAACAAGATTTCAATCACCCTTTAACCATAACCAACAAAAATAAGAAACTTATATGAGTGACAAAAATTTATTAACCGCAAAAATAAGAAACTTATATGAATGATAAAGATTGACTAAAATTTACCAGTACTAAATTATTCACCAGCCTGCAAAATCATGCTTGGGGCAGAGTGTTATAAGATTTACTACGGATACTTTTAAAATATCTTCTAAACATCCCATCCAAAAATTTCAGCAATCTGCCGCCAGACGATGACTGGATTGAAGGGTTTGTCGATCACTCCTGCAATATTTAATTTGGCAAAGTGGCGACGATCGCTAGGCAATATTTTTGCTGTCAACAAGGCTACTGGAATCTTTTGGGTTTCTGGATCGGTTTGCAGTTGTTCGAACACGGATAACCCGTCCATATCTGGCATCGATACATCTAGAAGAATGGCATCACAATGTCCTGCTTTGAGGATGAGCAGTCCTTCTTTACCAGAGGCAGTGGTGACTACCTCCCAGCCTGCAAACTCTTCCAATGATGCTTGAATGACATCTCGGATATCCTGTTCGTCATCCACAATTAAAAGACGTCTGGTCATAGATCTTCTCTCCGTTAGATGCGGATATAAAATAAAATGTACTTGCTTGAAAGAAGCTACAAACGCAGTGTGAGGTTAAGTAGCTCAGCTAGCGATCGCTTTGCTATGCCAATTTGAACGATAAACTTAATACCATTTTCAAAAAGTGATGCAACGCATCTTTTTGAAAAGACCGCGCTCCGCGTGGAACACAAAACCCGATCTGTCGCAATTTCAAGAGAAATTGGTATAACAGCTCGAATGAGTTGGGACTTTCATCGTTGGATGTCGGTTTACGCCCATATGCCCATCTGCGTCGATTCTCGATCGAATTGGTATTGCGTAAACCATAAACCACAAAAGTAAGAAGCTTATATGATGGGGTAATAATAAAATTAGGAGATTTGGGAATGCTTCGATCGCGTCCCAGACAGTTTATTTGTCATCGATATGAAAAAGGTATGGATTATATATTTTCTTGCGCGATCGGTAATGTGAAATAAAACGTACTTCCTCTTCCTAAGGTGCTTTCTGCCCAAATTTCCCCGCCATGCTGTTGCACGATGTTCCGACAGATTGCTAGCCCCAGACCAGTACCACTCTTTTGACGAGAATCAGAAATATCCACTTGATAAAAGCGATCGAAGATCTTGTCTAACCGATCGGCGGGAATGCCGCGTCCGCAATCTTTGACAGAAAAAAGAATGTAGGGAGCCGAGGGTTCTAAGATTGGATTTCTAATTTCTGCACGTAACCAAACCGTGCTTTCGGGTGGAGAAAACTTTATGGCATTACTAAGGAGGTTCGTGAGGGTCTGAACGATGGCATTAGAGTCTGCTCGGACTTCTATATCAAGGAGCGTAAAGTCTAGAGTGACAGAAACCTGAATGGCGAGCTGTTGCACCGACTCTATGGCTTGCCGCATCAGCTCGGAAATATGACAGGTGCCGATCGCTAATTGAACTTTCCCCGATTCTAACCGTTCTAGGTTCAGAATATCATTGACTAGACGCACTAAGCGATCGCTGTTATTTAAAGCAATCTTAAGCATGTGTTTGGCTTTTTCGGGACGATTACTGTAAACGCCAGATTCCAAAATGCCGAGGGAACCATGAATTGCCGTCAGCGGTGTACGCAGTTCGTGGCTGACCACGGAAATAAATTCATCTTTGATTTGCTCTGTCTTTTGGCGTTTGGTAATATCTGTAATGATTGCCAGTGCGCCGCCATATAGACCTGATGCATCGAAAATAGGATTCGCGGAAACAATGCCCCATAGGTCAGAGCCATCTTTACGCCGAAATTTAAAATCATGGATTTCCCGTGTACCCTGACGGCGAGTTTCGATGCCTCTCATGGCAATCTCTCGACCTTCCTCATCCATAAACTCAAATAAAGATGTTCCGAGCATTTCATCAACGTTGTAGCCCAGCATATTTGCCATGCTTTGGTTGACAAATGTAGTCTTACTATCGCGATCGAGCTTCCATATGCCATCTATTGAAGTTTCCACAATAAACCGATAGTTTTCTTCGCTTTCCCTCAATGCCATTTCTGCTTGTTTGCGATCGGTTAGATCGTGGGTATTGACAACAACTCCCGAAATTTCACCATCCAGTTCAAAGTAAGGTGAATAGGTTACTCTTACGAACCGACGGATTGTATCTTGATAGTCAAACCAAGCCTCGTATTGGACGATTTCTCCAGCAAGACAACGATCGAGCTGAGGTTTAATTACTGCTTGGAAGATCTCTTCACCACGCATCTCGCTCACAGAATGTCCAACAATTTGTTCGCTCTGGATTCTGTCCCAATTTAAGTAGGTTTGGTTAACGACCCGATACATGTAGTTGCGATCGACGAGGGAAATCCCATCGGTGGTGGCAGAAACAATGCGCTCGTACTGACGGAGGAATGTCTCTAGACGTTTGCGATCGCTGATGTCTTTGAATACGGAAATGGAGAACATCTGGTCTTCTAGCTCGATCAACTCAGAAGATAGCAATCCAGTTACGATCTGGCCTGATTTGATCCGCAAATCCACTTCATAATTGCGAGTTTTTTGCTGAGTTTGGAGTAGGTGGTAAATTTCCGCTCCCTGTTCGGGTCGAGCGATGAAATTCAACTCATCCACGGTATGACCGATAATTTCGGCATGGGTGTAACCAGTAAGGGCAAGAAATTGGTCGTTTACAGCCAGATAAGAGCCGTCTGAAATATTGACAATCGTAATCGGATCTGGACTGGTGCGAAATACTTTCGCAAATTTCTCTTCCGATTCCTGAAAGGATTTTTGGAGCTTATTCGCCATCTGGTTAAAGGATTTTGCTAAAACGTTTAACTCAGCGATCGCGATTTTTTCTGACAAAGGCTCCTGCCAAACTCCACGCGACAAAAACTGGCTGGCACGACTCAGTCGCAAAATCGGAGTTGAAATCCAATGTGCTATTAACAAACTGATTCCAGTTGCAACCAAGAGTGTCAGTCCGCATAAGAGAATTGTCCAGTTTGTATCTGCTTGAATTTTTGCTATAAAGTCAGACTCTGGAACTACCGTTACCAGCAACCAATCTAAGCCGTAGCGATCGCGGTAGGGAACGATCTCAGCAAATAGCGTAGTTCCATCCATGGGGACTTTAAAATGCAGCTCTGTTTTGATGCGATCTAGTGCTCCGAATTGCTGCTGTATTTGTGCGGCGATCGCTCTTGTGCGAGCGTCCTGACTTTGGATTGCAGGTAAACGGGTCGGATTTCCTTTGTCTTGATTGATATAAGGAATTTCTAATGTGGAGGTAGCAACTAGATCGCCAGCGCGATCGAGGATAAATGTTTGCCCTGAAGGTGAGAAGTTGAGCTTGTTTAAAAAAGTCCCGATCTCAGACAACCCCACATTACTGGTAAAAACACCCTCAAATTTTCCTGCGGCATCATAGACAGGTACTACAGCATTCATACCCATGCTTGGTACGGATCGGTAAACATAAATTGGCGACCAGCTTTGTTTTTGGGTAGTTGTCGCTGCTTGATACCACGGTGTTGTCCGATTATCGATCGGCAGCGTATAAATTAATTTTTTGGCTTTGCCGCGTTCGTCAACTAGATAATATTTCCGCTGGGTTGAGTGTGCAGGTTTAACCTCATTTAGGATCGGCATACCGCTCTTTAAATTTTCTCCAGATACTTTTTTGGCTTGCTCGACAATCTCTTGACTGAGCAGTTGTGTATAGCCAACCTCCTCTCCCCGTGCGTTGGCAAAAATTGTAGAGGTCAATGATGGTGATAACTGTATCTGTTGCCAAAGGTAGCCCCGCAATTGCTCAAAGTCCTCTAGGTCGAGACGCCCCTGTTGGGCAGCGAATTGATTAACCGCTACGACTTGCTGATGTGTTTGCAGGGAGATATTGAGGCGATCGCGAACGCGATGGGTTGCCTGATCCATCACCTGATCTGCCATATCTTCTATGGCCTGTTGACTGCCACGGTAAGACAAATAGCCTACTAGTCCTACTGTGCCCGCCGTTTGCAGCACAAAGAAAATAATTAACACCCACCGCAAGGAAATTACGCCTGAGTCAAGATGGAAACGTTTTAGGAAAAGGGATGGGGTCATGAGCGTTCGTATCACTATAGGGAGTATAGGTAATAGGTATTGCGACCTTTCTCCTTGGCAGCATAAAGTGACTGGCAGGCAGCGTTAATGATATCGTCACAGGATTTTTTATCTGTGGCAGGAACAGTACTTGTAATTCCTAGACTCAGCGAGACATAAGGGTGGGTGGCAGCGTTGCTATGGGGAATTTGTAGCTGGGCGATCGCCTGTTGAATGCGTTCGGCAATACTTAAAGCACCTTCTAGCATCGTATTAGGTAGCAGGATCGCAAATTCATCGCTGCCAAAGCGAGCAGCCCGATCGGTAGTTAGTTTGATACATTGCACGATTGTGCTGGCAATCTGTTGTAAGCAAAGGTCTCCAGCGGGATACCCGTAGAAATCGTTATAGAGTTTGAACTCATCTACACCGCACAAAATTAGGGAGAGCGGTAACTGTTTGGATTGGAGGCGTTGCCACGATTGCTGGAGATATCGGTTAAAGGCACGGCGATTGGTAATTTGTGTCAGGGTATCGATGGTTGCCTGTTTTTGCCATTCATAGGTTTGCTGTTGGCGCAGGCGCAGGCGTTCGATCTGAGTCAGCACGCGGTTTACCAACTCTGGCTCTACCACGGGTTTACTAATGAGGTCATCGGCTCCTGCGGCAAATGCTTGCTGTATAGAGGCGCGATCGGTATGGGCGGTAACGACTAAAATTGCTAAATCGTCATACTTGGGTTCTTGGCGAATGACCTGACATAGTTCGATACCGTTAAAAGTAGGCATTTCCAGATCTAGCAGCAGCAAATCAGGTTGGATCGCGGTCAAGATGCCCCAAAACTGACTGGGATTCTCTAAACAAGTCACTTGCATTCCCCACGATCGCAGTAAATTGGATAGGTAAGCCAAAATCATGGGGTCATCGTCCACAATCATGACTTTGGCTTCAGGTTTTGCTGGTTGCGGTAGCATTTGGGCGATCGCATCAAATACTTGCTTGGGGGGGACAGGCAGTGGTAGATAGCGATCGCCTCCCAAGCGGGCAACTTGGACGCGTTGGTGGAGACTCTCTTGGATCGAATCAATGGAGGAATCGCTTTGGCGATCGGGAGCGAGGGTCAGTACTGGGATGGTTGAGAACTGCTGCTTTAAGACTCGTAGTAAAGAAAGTCCATCCATTTCAGGGCAAGAACTGTTGAGCGTAAGCACAACAGCTGCTGTTTTTTTCTCTGTCAGCCAATGTAAGATTTTTTCCTCTTCCACTAAGGCAAATTGGAATTTTCGCTCCACGGCTTCTTTATATAGCGCATCGGCAAAATTGAGATCGTCTCCAACAAAAAGCACCAACGGATCGGTCGTTGAATTCAACATTCTTGCATTGGGGGGCTTATTTAATTCTTGCTCCAATTCAAGTATTAGTTGGTTCATCTGTACCGAATGCTGGCTTTCTGGCGTGGTAGGGCCCATTAACAAATATTCGATCAATTTCGCTAGGTCTGAGCCTCTTGGATAGCCAAAGGTTCCCAAACTCCCTGCTAGCCGATGGGCTTCTGCTTGGGCGGCAGCTCGTCGTTCGGCAGTCAATTCGCCTGTTTGCAGCGCTCGTCCTGCCGATCGCAAAATTTCAACTCGCCGATCTAGAGAGTCGGCGAATCTTTCCTGAATCTTAGCGATTTCCTGAGGGATAAGTTCTAATACTGAATTTTTTGGTGAATTTTTCTCTCTCGATCTCTGCCGATCGCCTAGCTCCATTTCCCTATCTTTTGGGGCATCCTGCGGCTGAGGATTGACTCGATACCCAATCCCGTAGACTGTTTCAATCAGTTCTTGCGTCATTCCTGCTGTATGCAATCGGTGACGTAAATCTTTAATTAAATTAGTGACAGCATGGGTCGTAGGAACATCATCGATTGTCCAGAGGCGATCGATAATGGCATCGCGACTAAAAATTCGCTGGGGATGACGTAGAAAGAGTTCTAACAAACTATATTCTTTGGGGCGAAGGGCAACAATCTTTTGTTGATAAGTCACTTGGGGTAATGCGGGATCTAAAGAAAGATTTCCCCAAGTCAATATTGTGGAAGTAGTTTCTAGATTTCCTCGGCGCAACAAAGCTCGAATTCTTGCCTGTAATTCGGTAATATTGCAGGGCTTGGTTAGATAATCGTCAGCTCCCGCATCCAGTCCAGCGGCGATGTCTTGGCTAGAGCCACAGTTGGTTAATATCAAAATTGGCAAAGCAAAACCCTGCGATCGCAGTTTTCGGCAAATACTGAGTCCATCCAATTTGGGAAGCTGAATATCTAAAATCACCAAGTCGTATTTCTGTAATCCAGCTAGCTCCAATCCTGTTTCCCCGTCCGTAGCTAAATCCACCGTATAATGACTGGAAATGAGAGATTTCTTGAGCAACTCTCCTAAGGATTGTTCGTCTTCTACGAGCAAAATCTTCATGTCAAACTTGTCATGTCATAGAGAGAGAATATGGGCAATTCCTGTGAGGCTAGTCAAAATCACGCTCTCTAACAGAAAGAGGCGACAAAATTACCACACTCATGAAAAAAATTCAGAGTAATAGAGCTGTTGCTTTACAACAAGATCGCCCTAAGATTACATTTTGCAAGTGTCAAAGATTTCGTGACACCTATGTAAAAAAGCCTAAACTGAACGTGTGGGTAATGTAAGTTGATATCATTGATATTATCCTGAATAGCGACTATTGACTCTTTTAGTTCTTTGTTTACTTATACAGTTTTGTAATACAGATGTATCAATTATTACAGATTTGTTGATAGATAGAACAAATGCTGCCTTGATGGAGCCATCAAGGCAGCATTTGTCGAGTTACTTAAGAAATTGATGTGAAATTATTTTGCCCCTGCGAACTAGGCTGAATGCATGTGCTAGAGCTTATGCCCCAAGCGATCGCAGGACAGATGCAGCATCCGCTGTCCAGCCGATAATTCCACCTTGAGCGCGAAGCATGGCAATAGTTGCTTGCTTAAATTCTGGGAAATAGCTCTCTGTACCGTCTTCAATTATCAGGCATTCATAGCCGCGATCGTTGGCTTCACGCATCGTTGTCTGGACGCACACTTCCGTAGTTACTCCCGTAAACAGAAGATGTGTAATGCCTTTCTCTTGCAGAATTGATTCCAAATTGGTACGACAAAATGCGCCTTTACCGGGCTTCAAGATTACGATCTCTCCCTCTTTAGGTTCCAGTTCTGGAATGATGCCATTCCCTTTCTCTCCGACGACGAGAATTCTTCCCATGGGGCCTTCATCGCCAATTTTTAAGCCAGATTTGGCTCGATGTAACTTTGAGGGTGGACAATCTGACAGATCGGGAGCGTGACACTCAATCGTATGAATTACAGGGAGTCCGAGTTTCCGAAATGCTTCTAGCAATTTCTTTACGGTGGGAACGATCGCTTGCAATAAACTAACATCATTTCCTAAGGCATCGCCAAAACCACCAGGTTCCAAAAAATCCCGTTGCATATCGATAATTACCAAGGCAACCTTCCCTGAAGTAGGAAGTTCGTAATCATAGGGTTGAGCCGCGATTGAAGTCATAGAGGTAGTTAGTTAAGGGATATTATGGGTCTGCTTGCATCACGACGGGTTTTTCCCAGATTGCCAAAACAATACAACCAGACTCGCTGGAAACACTATGGCTAGAGTCTGGGGGATTGATTACCAGAGTGCCTGCGATATGGGTTCCGTTGCGATCGGTCTGTTCCCCTGACAGAACAAATATATGTTCAAAGCCAGAATGGTTATGAGTGGGAACGCTTGCACCTTTTTGATAACGTAGCAGTGCAGCTCCCGCTGCTGTGCCATCTCCGTACAATCGATAGATGTCTACACCTTCGCGAAAGGTCTGCCAAGGTAGATTGTGATGGTTCGTCTGGATGTTGAATAGATCTTTGAAAATCAAAGCTCGTTCTAGGTTTAGCATTACAATTTTATTTTAAATTTAATGTCCTGCCATCTTTTGACCAATGGTGGCAAAATCAGCTTCCGCTGGTGTGCTCTCATAGGTAAATTTACCATCACTGATCACCATAAAGCGATCGGATAAAGCGAGAACTTCATCGAGATCTTCACTGACAAGCAGCACTGCCACCCCACGATTGCGAGCTTCCACGAGCTGTCCGTGAATGTACTCTACTGCGTTGAAATCTAGTCCAAACACAGGATTCGCTACAATCAAGAGATTAATCTTGTTTGCCGAAAGTTCTCTCGCTAACACAGCCCGTTGCACGTTTCCACCTGACAGGTTTCCAATTGGGGTGTCAGGGGAGGGAGTTTTGATGGAGAACACACCGATCAGGTTTTTTGCCATATCGCGAATGGCTTTAAATATTAACAGGATGCCTTTCGCCTGTGGAGGACGGTCAAATGTTCGTAGAGCAAGGTTTTCAGCGACGCTCATATGGGGGACGCAGGCATTCCGCAAGGGTTCTTCGGGTAAGGCATAGACATGGTGCTTTTGCATCTCTGCCCTTGTTGCACCATAGACTTCGCCATTGACTAAAATCTGACCACCCGTAGGAGGGCGCTGCCCAGAAAGGACTTCCACCAGTTCTCTCTGCCCATTCCCAGATACTCCAGCAATTCCGATGATTTCTCCACCACGAATGGTTAAATCTAATCCTTCTAAAGCCGGAAAACCATTGTCTTTATTGGCACACAATTCTCTGACTTCTAGAACTGGTGTTTCAGGATTTGTTTCGGTTTTCGCAACTTCTTTGGGGTCGCGTTGTTCGCCCAACATCATCGCTGCCATGTCAGCAACGGTGAGGTCTTTGACATAGCCATGTCCTGCAAATTTACCCTTGCGCAAAACGGTGACTTCATCCACAAATGCCATGATCTCGCGGAACTTGTGACTAATCATAAGCACGCTTAAGCGTCCTGCCGTAACTTCTTCTCGTAATAGCCCTAAAACTTCATCGGCTTCCTGAGGCGTAAGCACAGAGGTAGGCTCGTCTAAAATTAAAACGCGGTTTTTTAGATAAAGTTGTTTGAGAATCTCTAGTTTTTGCTTTTGTCCAGCAGCCAGTTGAGAAATGGGCATGTTCAGATCGATTTGGAAGGGTGAGGTCGCCATAAATTCTTCCAACTTGGCAAACTCAGTTGCCCAATTGATTACCATTGGCGTGTCAGGTCGCACGAGCAGCAAGTTCTCAGCTACGGTCATGGCTGGCACGACGGTAAAGTGCTGATACACCATACCCAAGCTATATTTACAAGCATCACGAGGACTATGGATTTCACGGGATTGTTTATCGATCAAGATCTCACCAAGCGTCGCTGGGTGATAGCCCATGATGCATTTGACTAAAGTACTTTTACCAGCCCCATTTTCACCAAGTAGTGCATGAAAGGTTCCTGGTTTTAGCTTGAGAGAAACTTGTTCGACAGCAGTAAAATTACCAAACCGCTTGGTCAGATTGACAACCTCAACTTCTGGAGGGAGATCGGATGGATTTGTTGTTGCCCTAGTCTCTGAACTGGTCGTTACAGGACTTACAACCTCACTCGTCATCTGACTCACAAAATCTGCTGATTCATTGGGTATACTGCCTGACATTGCTTTTCTCCTTTAGTTAAAAAATCTCCCTCCAACCACTGCGATCTCGTAACTGAATCGTTTTCAGTATCGTTTTCAGTTTATGCATTTAATCTAATATATTCAATCTATCGCCTCACTTAGGTAATCGCTGTAATTAATGCTTCAGAATCAGACACACTTCCAAATACGCCACCCTGCATTTTGACCATTTTTAAAGCGGCAAGGTGATTGCCATAGTCGGTGGCTGCGGTGCAATCTGACAGTAACAAACACTCATAGCCGCGATCGTTGGCATCTCGCATGGTCGTATGCACGCAGACATCCGTGGTAATCCCTGCCAGAATAATATTTTGAATGCCGTTACGTTTTAGTAACAAGTCCAGATCGGTGGCATAAAACGAGCCTTTTCCCGGCTTATCGATCACTGCCTCATTGGGTAAAGGGGCAAGTTCGGGGATAATCTCCCAACCCAATTCGCCGCGAGTTAGGATTTTGCCGCAGGGACCAGGATCGCCAATGCCTGCACCAATGCGACGCGATCGCCACCGTTTGTTATCAGGCAAATCCAAGAGATCGGGACGATGCCCCTCACGCGTGTGCATCACATGAAAGCCTTTTTCGCGCATGACTTTGAGCACGTTTTTAATCGGCTCGATCGGGGCGCGGGTTAAAGAAATGTCATACCCCATCTTGTCTACATAGCCACCGATACCGCAAAAGTCCGTTTGCATATCGATGATCAAAAAGACGGTATTCTCTGGTCTGAGATCGCCATTGTAGGGATAGGGGTAGGGATCGGCTTCAACAAACATAATCTATTCGGAATTACGGAGTTCAGTTTTTGGATTTGGGTTTTGAGTAGGGGCAATTCATGAATTGCCCCTACTCAAAACGATTATTCATTTGTACCTAAAGCACCCGGCGAACCTGCAAGGGTTCGTTTGGGCGAGCAGGTGATAATCATGATAATTAGCGTAAAGATATAGGGAGCGGCGTTGAACAGGTAGGGAAAAGCATTGATTCTGACCGCTTGCAGCGCAGGACCGATCGCTTGGGCTCCCCCAAACAACAAAGCTGCCCACAAACACTGAATCGGATTCCATCTGGCAAAAATCACCAGACCCACAGCCATCAGACCCTGTCCGCTAGAGATGGTCTCAGACCAAATCCCAGGATAGTAAAGCGAAAGACTAGCACCACCAATACCTGCTAAGCAGCTACCTGCAACGATCGCACAGGTTCTCGTCCAGATTACGGAAATTCCCATGGCACGGGCAGCACTGGGACTATCCCCCACCGCACGCACGTACATGCCCCAACGGGTGGACTTAAAGAACCAATACATTAACGGTGCGATCGCAATGCCAATCAACAACAGTGGACTGACTTGAAGCGCTGACTGAAGCGGCGCATAAGTGCTGCCGCCACTAAAATCAAATAAAGGAAGTTTAGGTGCTTGGGGTTTAATGAAGGGCTTGCCATAGAATGAAGCGATGCCACTACCAAAGATAAACATGGCAACGCCCACAGCAACGTCATTTACCCTTGGCAACTGCGACAGCCAAGCATGAATCAATCCCAAACCAATGCCAGAAAGACCTGCTGCCAAAACTCCCAACCAAGGATTTCCTGTGAGGAAAGAAACGGCATAGGCGGTCATTGCACCAAGTAATAACGTTCCTTCTAAGCCTAGATTAATTTTTCCTGATTTTTCGGTCAGACACTCACCCAAGCTCACAAACAAAAATGGAGCACTGCCTCTTAAGGTTCCTCCGATAATTGCCAGAGGGACGCCTAACCAATCTGCTGTTGCTTCTGCTGCCATTGACTCCTTTCTCCAGATAAATTAATTAGGGTTAATGTTAGATAGAAATGTTAGATAGAAATGTTAAATGGAACTTGCAACTAGATCTCAAGTAACAGGAGCAGCCTGTGGAGGCTGAGGAGCAGGAGCAGGTGGCTCTTCTCTTTGTTTAAAAATGTCGAACTTGCCATAGAGCGACTCGCTAAACAAAATCACCAAAAATACGATGCCCTGAAATACCAATACGGTTGCATCGGGTAGGTTGAACGATCTTTGCAGACCGCTACCACTAGCCAAAATCCCTCCGATCAGAATCGATACGAGAAACGCTGCTAGAGGATTTTGCTGAGCAATAAAGGCAACCGCAATGCCGTTGTAACCATAGTTGGCATTTAGGGAAGCATTTGCAGCATGGTGAATCGCGGCAATCTCAACCATCCCAGCAAGACCAGCACAGGAACCTGCCAGAAAACAAATAATCAGCGTTAACTTGCCGACGGGCAGTCCCGCAATCTTGGCGGCGCGAATGTTACCCCCTGTCATGCGCACGGCAAATCCAAACGTGGTTCGCTGAATCAAGAAGTAAGCAAGCACGCAAGCAATTAGACCATAAATTAGCCCGTAATGTACCCTCGAACCAGGGATAGAAAGTAACCAGTTTGCTTCAGCAATCGGAAATGTAGAAGGCTTATTCAAGCTAGCAGGATCGCGCATCGGTCCCTCAACCAAGGTATTGAGAATGGCGATCGCAATGTAGTTCATCAACAAACTGCTGATCGTTTCATTCACACCGCGATAGTACCGCAATGCCCCTACAGCCATGATCCACAAACCACCAAAGATAATTCCGCCCATCGCCATACCAATTTGGACAGCGATCGGAGGAACAGAAGTTCCTAGGGCAAGCCCTGCAATTATGGCACCAATACCACCCATAACCAGAGCGCCTTCATTGCCGATGATTACCATACCCAGTCGGGCAGGCAATGCCGTACATAAAGCCGTTAGCATCAGTGGCGCTGCCCGCACCAAAGTGCCTTGCCATGAAAAGGAACTACCAAAGGCTGATTTGTAAATTTCACCATAAACTGCAAAGGGATTCGAGCCTTTTGCTAGACAAAATAACCCAAACAGGAAGAGAGAAAATAGTAATGCCGCGATCGGAATCACTATTTTCTCAGCCCAAGACCGCCAGTTAGTAAGGAGACTGCTCATGATTTAACCCTTAGAATTAAGCCCCTATAGCGATTTTCAAATAACGTTAGTTGCGTGAATAAGTTGACCGAACAAAGCCTTAGCCCTTAGTACTGCCAATTACACCTTCCACTAGCCAATCCATCTTTTCTAGTTCTGGATCGATTTGTTTCAACTGCTTCTCTTTAGAAATCACCACCTTCCCTGTATTGTCTTTAATTTCGCCAGCATAGATCACCATACTGCCATCCATAAATTTTGCCAAAGCAGTATCGGCTTCTTTCTTGGTAGCAGCACTAACAGCGCTACCATAGGCTGACACCTTACAGAACTTCTCCTTCAACCCACCACGAACTAGGTGGGGAATGCCACCATCTGCCACAGACTTGCCAGCTTGGAACTGTTCGACATACTTGGCATAGACGTTACCCCAATCCCATTCAGCGCCTGTGAGATAGCCGTTTGGAGCCAGTTTTGCTTGATTGACGTGGTATCCAGTACAAAAGATCTTGCGTTTTTCTGCGGTTTCGATCACTACCTTAGGACTATCAACGTGACAGGTGAGAACATCAATACCCTGATCGATCATACTACTAGCAGCTTCAGCTTCTTTGACAGGTAAAGACCAGTCACCCGTAAAGATAACCTGTGTGGTGATCTTGGGATTCACGCTACGAGCGCCCAGAGTATAACTATTGATATTGCGCAACACCTGAGGAATTGGTTTGGCAGCAACAAAGCCCAATTTTCCTGACTTAGAGGTCAGCGCAGCCACAATACCCGCGAGGTACTCAGCTTCATCAATGTAGCCATAGTAACTACCAATATTCTTAGGATGTTTACCGTCTTGATATTGTCCGCCACAATGGAAGAATTGTACTTTAGGATTATCGGCAGCCACCTTAAGAATATGCGGATCGAAATACCCAAAGGAAGTAGGGAAGAGTACGTTTACCCCGTTTTGGTTAATCATACTCAACATCGTTTCCTGAACTTGGGCTGTTTCAGGTACACTTGCTTCATCTACAGTTTTGACGCTGGGCAACTTGGAAATTGCCTCTTTCCCATCAAAGTGAGATTGGTTATAGCCAAAGTCATCCTTGGGACCAACATAAATAAACCCAATCGTCAAAGCACTTGTTGCACTAGGTGAACCACTAGTTGGAGTAGTTCCTGGACTTGCTTTCCCAGGAGCAGGTGCTTGCTCAGTTGGTGCGCATCCTGTCCAAAGTTGAGATGTCAAACCAAAGGCAGAAGTAGCTAGAAGCCCGCGAATTAGCTGACGACGGTGTATGTATAAAGAATCTCTATCCAAGTTGCCCTCCAAAATTTATTCTTTAATGAGCTCGAGAGGAAGGTAGTGTTGTCAAGATATTGTTACCTAAGTTTAGATACAACTCTCGCCAAAAGGTAAGAACAACATATTTAGAACACTACCACTATCCAAACAGAATTAGAAACTGAACTGCATGCGTAGGTTACCCACAAAAACTGAAGGATTACTACTGAAGTTATTCGGGTTGAGAATTAGGTAAGCAGCAGGCACGAGGGTTATATTTTTAGTAATCGGTAAAGAGTAGGCAGCTTCTAGATCGTACTGTACGCCACCATCACCAGCACCAGCGACCAAAAGATTTCTACCACTCGTAAAGTTAAAGGGCATTACCAAAGAAAGGGTTCCCAATGCACCCTCTTTAAATAGATCGGGAAAAGCTAGACCAAACTGAAATGATTGCGTGGTTACACTTCCTGCTGAACCACCATTAGCTACCTTATTGAGGTTAGTAGAACTAATGCCATAGCGCCCAAATAGACCAAATCCTTTCGTTACCAGCCAATCAAAGTTAGCAACAAAGACATCAGATTGACCATTACTCAGTGCGCCACCCAAGCCATCATCAGCGATACCTACTAAAGATGGTGTAGCACCAGAACCACCCACTAAGCCAAAAACAGCTTGCAAGTTAGTACGGCTATACAATAGTCTGAGCGTAAAGTTTTCACTGGGTTTAAAACCAATCTCAGCAGTTAAAGCATTATTGCCACCGAACAGACCTTGGTTAGGATCTGCTGCTGAACGAGGAGCTGGCAAGAATTCATTATCCTCAGCTAGGTAAGCAACTTTGAAGTCAAAATTTTGCCCCAAGGGAGTCATGAATACAACACCCGCACCACGCTTGGCATTGGTAAGTAAAGGGCTATTAATCGAGTTAAAACTGCTAGCGCCATCCAAGAAAAGGGTAAAGCGGTTGTTATCAAAATACTTGTAGAAATTGACTCTTGCACCAACCACTAGGCTGGCTTTCTCAAACACTGGGAACTGATAAGAAAGTTCGCGCAAAACCACTTGGTTGGCGTTAGCTCCAGCTGTTTGGTCGGTAAATGGTACACCAGTGGTATTAAAGAAACCAAAAGAATTATTTTGGTTGTAGCTGTTATAGGGTGAACTGCCATTACCCATGGCAAGTTGTGTAGTTAGAACATCATTTCCTGTGAATGACGTCTTGAGGGTGAGCCAAGCCAGACCACTAAACGTGAGATTAGGTCTTGTCGCTGTTGCAACAACAGGAACACCACCAACTCGAGTACCCGTCTCAACTTTAACGTTATCGCCACCTGAGGCACCCGTGAGGTTAAAGAATACCAACCCACTGAGTTTTGTGGTGGTAGAAAATTGTTGTGCTTCTAGTTTAGCGGTTTTGGCTTCAAGCGCATCAACCCGACCGCGAAGGGTAGCTAACTCAGCTGCAAACTCTTCTTGGAGTTTCTGAAGGGCGGCAAGGTCTTCCTTACTAACTTTGTCGGCAAGACCAGCAGAGATAATTTCGTTAATTTTGTCTAGACAAGCATTCAAACCAGCAGCAAACTCATAGCGAGACATTGCCCTCTGACCGCGATAGGTGCGATCGGGATAACCTGCAATGCAACCATAGCGCTCTACTAAGGACTGAAGTGCTGTAAATGCCCAGTCAGTTGGTTTGACATCACTAAGCTGCGACACAGAGGTTACCTGTGCCATTTTGCCTGATGCTCTGGAGCCATCTCCTTCTTTGCCTAATGTGGAGACTTGAGGTAGAAGTTGCGATACGTCTGTTGTCTGAGTTGTTGTTGTCTGAGTAGTTACGGTTTGCGCAGTCAAATCACGACGGTAGTTTGCACTAGAACTAGGGTTGCTAACCACATCGGTAGTAGGTTGAACAATAACAGAATCCTTGTTGGTAGGACTTACGTCAGGCTGAACTGTAACTTTAGATGTCGTGTTGAGCGACAAATCTGATGGCTTCACCTCTGCAGTAGCACTAGCTGCAAACGCTAAAAAGCTCAAACATGCCAGACCTGAAACATTCTGGATTAACCGATAGCTAGAATTGATTCTATTCATTTCCTACACACCAAATTCCTACGTTTCTACAACTTTATTTTTACTTTTTACATTCTCTTTTCTCAAAAACAACCTCCAAGTTAGGAGAACTTACGCAAGACGAGAACCAAATGAAAGAGAATCTCTTAATTTAGATGGACACCTTAACTTGTAAGTAGATAACCAGCTTGGAGGAAGGCGAGATGTTAAAGCTTAACCAAACCTTAGCAAGGATATACACATGTAAATGTATAGCCGATTACATCTTTTATATGTTCAAATTCGAGTGAGGGGAACCATTTCCAAAACAGATCGAACCCAATTACGATCGCATTTCTAGTTATTTCCTAAGATTTATTGCGAAATTCTAATAAAGGGTGATAAACCAGAATGAGTTATAAACTCTCAAAAATCCTAATGACTGAACTTTGTCTGAATATTGAGAACCTCATCCATGCTTATCGAGTCGGCAGCTTAACACCGACTAAAGTCATCCACCAAATTTATCAACGAATTGAAGAATGTACTGATAATCCAATTTGGATAACACTGCTCGATCGCTTGATCGTTCTGCGATCGCTAGAAGAACTTGAAGAAAGAGTTCGGATTCGAGGATTGGAAGCTTTCCCCTTGTATGGAATTCCTTTTGCGGTTAAAGACAATATTGATGTGGCGAATTTACCCACTACGGCAGGATGTCCCGCTTATGCCTATCAGGCGTCACAACATGCCACGGTTGTTGAGAAGTTGCTGGATGCTGGGGCAATCTTAATTGGGAAGACAAGTCTCGATCAGTTTGCCACTGGTTTAGTGGGAACGCGATCGCCTTGGGGAGCCTGTCGCAATGCCTTTAATTCGGAATATATCAGCGGTGGGTCTAGTTCTGGTTCGGCGGTGGCAGTGGCTAAGGGATTCGTCAGCTTTGCCTTAGGAACAGATACGGCGGGTTCGGGACGGGTTCCTGCGGCATTTAATAATATTGTCGGACTGAAGCCCACCAAAGGATTGCTCAGTACTTTTGGCGTGGTTCCAGCCAGTCGTTCGCTGGATTGCGTCTCTGTTTTTTCGCTCAATTGTGAAGATGCTCGACGCATTTTTGAGATTACACAGGGCTTCGATTCACAGGATAGTTATTCTCGTCCTTTTCCTATTGAATCCCCTAAGGCATTATCCAAGAAGGAATTTCGCTTTGGTGTGCCCAAGTTAGAGCAACTGGAATTTTTTGGCGATCGCGAAGCCAGTCAGTTGTTTGAGCAAAGTATTCGCAACTTGGAATCTTTGTCTGGTCAGCCTGTAGAAATTGACTTTGCGCCTTTTCGAGAGGTCGCTCAATCCCTCTATTCTGGTGCATGGATTGTAGAGCGATATAGTGGCTTAAAAGAATTTGTTGCCAGTCATCCCGATGATGTTCTTCCAGTAATTAAGCAAATTCTCTCTCTCGCAGAGAAGTTCTCCGCAGTTGATGTGTTTGATACGTTGCAAAATCTCCAAGCCCTCAAACAAAGGACTCATAAAGAATGGGAAAAGATGGATATCCTTCTTCTTCCCACCACAGGAACCATTTACAAGATCGCCGAAGTTGAAGCCGAGCCCATTCAACTCAACAGTAATTTAGGATATTATACGAACTTCGTGAATTTATTGGATTTATGCGCGATCGCTTTACCCGCTGGATTTCGCAAGCAGGAATTTAATCATGGATTGCCCTTTGGTATCACGCTGATTGCCCCACCCTTTAAAGATGTAGGTCTATGTGAAATAGGAACAGTTTACGAGCAGGTATTTAGTGATGCGTTGTTATGATGTGTAGCAATCCGAAATAAAATATACATTGTGTTACCCAAAGGTATTCTATCAAGGGGTATTACCCAGAACTATTCTCGAATAAATAATTATCAGGCATCGCAATGTCCTACCCATTACCCGATGATCCCCTTGGTCGAGCTTGGATAGAATTATCTGGCACTAATCCGATGTTAGTTGACCAGTATCGACCAACATTGGTGGCTTTCTTGGCTTTTGATCGCGATCTCAATGCTAGTCTGCAAGGAACTGGATTTGTTCTCGCTGGGAACTCAAACCTAGCCATAGTGATTACAGCTCGCCATGTTCTCACAGAAGGCATCGCGCCAATTCAACGACCACCGACTCATGCCACATCTGCAATATTCATACCACAGCGAACTATAACTCCATCCTTAAGCCCAGAACATCTCAAAGTGGTATGGATGGGAGATAACTCGGTAGGACTGCTCAATGTATTATTTGCATCCTTCAACAGTAGTACGGATATAGCAGCTTGCATCGTCGCTCCACAGGAGATCGATCCTCCCCCATTTGAGCCCATGTCCGTGCCATTTCACACAGTTATTCCTCGCGTCGGAGATATCGTTCAGATGGTCTCAATTGACAAGATGGATGTAAGTGAACTCGCACAGCCAGAAGATGCTGGTGGTCGAGGTCAGATTCTTAAGATTTTCCGTCGTCTTAGCATCAGAGTTGGGACAGTGACAGGCGTATATCCACAAGGATATCGCCGCTTTAAATGGCCTTGCTTCACCACATCTATTCCAGCTGAACCTGGAATGAGTGGAGGCTTTGTCTATCTCCCAATAGCTGATGCAACGGTGGCAGCATGTGGTGTTGTAAGTGCAGATTGCTCAACGGTCGAATCACGCACAGATCAAATGCTTTGTGGTGAGTCAATCATTGCCTGTTCTTGGACCGCACTTGGACTTCCAGTTCCAGAGGCGATAGGTAATTCTTCAAATCATACATTGCTTGATATGGTGAGGAGTGGAAATTTAGATGAACCAATTGGAGGCATTAATCACCTTCAAATCATCAGCGACAATGGGACTGTACGAATCGAGATGCAAAATTTATAGTGCCTTCGAGCCCTATATCTCATATCGGATTTCTATATAGTGAAGTCAAACTTCACGCTCAACCTTAACTTTATTTTTATCTTTTACCTCTTTCTCTTATGACAAACTCTCCAAACAGTACGCCAGATTGGTCAGTTGCAATCCAAGTCGCCGTAGTGGGAGCACATCTGACAGGGCAACCACTCAATCACCAACTCACGAGTCGTAATGCCACACTGGTTAAAGCTACACATACAGCACCAATCTACAAGCTGTTTGCCTTGGCGGGAACTGTTCCAGCCAAACCCGGACTGGTTCGCATCGATCCCCGTATCGATCGGGGTAGCAGAATTGAGATAGAAGTTTGGGCAATGACTGCGGCAGATTTTGGTTCGTTTGTAGCTGAAATCCCCTCCCCTTTAGGTATTGGTACATTGCTTTTGGAAGACAACGAAACGGTGAAAGGATTTATCTGCGAGCCTTATGGACTCACCAATGCCAGAGATATTTCTAGTTATGGGGGATGGCGTGCCTATCTCGCCGATCTGACTTAGGAGTCAGCTCTGGAATTTAACTGCGGAATAAGCGACTGTACTGGGTTTCATGGGTCATGCTAGAGATCGCAAGTCCCCAGCTACAGCTTTCCATTTCATCGTCAGCAAGCATCAGCAACGAATCCTGCGATCGCTCGATTTGGGCGTTAAAATCAAACAGGATTTGTTGTCCTACGGTTTGTCCCAATGGAATCAGCTTTACCCCCGCACTCACCAAATTTGCCAACCAACTATGTAGATACGCGATTAGCGCTAACTTTTCATCAATTAGCCATATTGCTGCTGTGAGTCCATAAGCGATCGCGAGGTTACATCCCTGTCCCTCAGAATTCCCTCTAAAACTGGGAAGCGAAGCCACTAGATTTGTAAGGTCAGAATCTGCAACTTCAACAGAATTTCCATTCATGTCGCTAACAAGTTTGAGCAGAGATTGTCCCATTTGCCAGCTTTGCAGGCGTAATTCCTCAGTTTCTCTGGTGGCTGATAACCAATTATTCCAATATTTGAGGGAATTTCCATCTTTTTTCTGGGTTGCCCGATAGGCTCTTAGCATCACCGCAGCTTCAATCCGAATTGCCCCATACTGTAGCTCTTGTCCTAACCAGTGTTTTAAATCCTCTTGATTTTGAATTGCGCCGCGATCGCAGAGGGTTTCTAAACCCTCAGAATAGCTGTATGCACCAATAGGGAGAGCGGGACTTGCCAACTGTAACAGTCGTAAAAGCTGAAAGTTCTTAGCGATCATGATTGTGCGCGTGAGAATGCCCGTGATGTGAATGGCTGTGGCTAGAATGAGAGCCATTTCCATAGGCTCCTGATTCAGGCTGGAAAGGTAGAATCTCTTCTTTGAGATGCAGTCCTAGCTGTTCCAACATGTTTTGCAAAACCGAATCAGGTGACAATCGGAGATATTCCGTGGTGACCTCTAAGGGAACGTGACGATTGCCCAAATGATAGGCAGCTCGCAGCAACTCTAAGGTGTTATGGGCTGTCGCTGTGATTACAGGCTCTGGTTTAGCAATCACTTTCACAACAATAGATTCATGGTTTTCTCCACGCAGCAAATCACCATCAAGGAGTACCGTACCTCTGGGCAGTTGTAGGTTGACTTCTTCACCTTCCACGGTTGTGAAGCGATGTCGGCTGCGCGTGCGTTCTTCCGCATCAAGCGCTAAAGTCAGGGTATGAAGGACTTCCTGCTTTGCTAAATTTACATTTTGAGTTGAGAGTCGTTGGGTCAAAACTAGCATAGGAAGGTCTGTATCGGTTTGCTTGAGATCGATCCTACTGCTAATTGGCTTAGGATGGCGATAGTTCGTAACTGAGCTATTAACCGATCGATCGCGATCCTGATGGGTCATTGCTTAAAAGCCCTTGAAATATGCGTGCGAGTATAGGTTCTGTTATTTCCCTCAGTCAATCCTGCAAATCCCTAAAGCTAGCCATTTCTTGCCAGATAAACGCCAGCCTATCACCATAGATTAAGTTATTATAAATGTAGCTCTAGTTTCTCGATCGCTGCCATCTATAATTATGCTCATGATAGAACATGACGTAATTATTGTTGGTGGTGGGCTGGCAGGATCGAGAGCAGCCGTTGCGATCGCGCAGACCAATCCCAGTCTCAGTGTGGGCTTGGTTTCCAAGGTGCATCCCATTCGATCGCATTCTGTGGCAGCACAGGGAGGAATTGCCGCAGCACTCAAAAATGTTGATGCCCATGATGACTGGCTCACCCATGCCTTCGATACGGTGAAGGGATCTGATTATTTAGCGGATCAAGATGCCGTCGAAATTCTCACCAAATCAGCGGCAGAAGTCATTATCGACCTAGAGCATTTGGGGGTTTTATTCTCGCGGGCTGAAGATGGTCGCATCGCTCAAAGGGCTTTTGGCGGACATACAAATCGTCGCGCCTGCTACGCTGCGGATAAAACGGGGCATGCGATTTTACACGAATTGGTAATGAACCTGTTGCGTCTTGGTACCACGGTCTATCAGGAATGGTACGTGATGCGGCTGATTTACGAAGAGGGTGAGGTCAAGGGTCTGGTTGCCTATTGCCTCGAAACGGGAGCGATCGAAGTCTTTAAAGCGAAAGCCGTTCTATTTGCTACAGGTGGCTATGGGCGCGTATTTAACACGACTTCCAATGACTTCTCTTCGACCGGGGATGGCCTGTGTCTTACCGCGATCGCGGGATTGCCACTGCAAGACATGGAATTTGTACAGTTCCATCCCACTGGTCTATATCCTGTTGGCGTATTGATTTCTGAAGCCGTGCGGGGAGAGGGAGCCTATTTGATTAACGATCGCGGCGAACGCTTTATGGGAAATTATGCGATCAGCAAAAATAAAATGGAACTATCGCCCCGCGATATCACCTCGCGCAATATTGCCCAAGAGATTCGTGAAGGACGCGGTATCAATGGTGGAGCCTACGTGCATTTAGATGTGCGGCATCTAGGCAGAGAAAAGATTATTAGTCGGATTCCCTTTGCTAGAGAAGAAGGAATGCGGATGTTAGGCATTGACTGCATCGATCGCCCGCTACCGATCAGACCCACCGTTCATTACTCTATGGGTGGCATTCCTACCAATATTGATTGTCAAGTAATTGGACTGGATAGTCAGCCGATCGCAGGCTTTTTCGCTTCAGGGGAATGTGCTTGTCTGTCTGTGCATGGTGCCAACCGCCTCGGGGCGAATTCTCTGTTGGAATGCGTCGTATTTGGGAAACGTTCGGGAGAAAAGGTAGCTGAATATGTGCGCGATCGCGCCATGCCCAAATTTGACTCCGCACTCTATCACAATGAGGCTGAAGTAAAAACTAAAAATCTACTTGCCCATCAAGGAAATACGCGCATTGCCGAACTGCGTCAAGCCTTACAGGATTTAACTACCGAGCATTGTGGTATCTTTCGCGATCGCACCAGCCTCACCGAAGGTTTAGAGAAATTACAAGAACTCAAGCATTGCTATGCCCAAAATTTATATCTTGACGATCGCGGCGAAGTCTTTAATATGGAACTCACCGCAGCTTTGGAACTAGGCAGCCTGCTGACTGTGGGTGAAATTATCATGACCAGCGCTTTGTCAAGGCAAGAGAGCCGAGGCGCACATTCACGAAGCGATTATCCCAATCGCGATGATAGCAATTACCTCAGACATTCTCTTGGTTATCTGGAAGAGAATACGGTGAAGACAGCTTTTCGTCCCGTGAATTTGAGCTTACAGGCTATGGATCGCGATCGCTTCACCCCGCAAGAGCGTAAGTATTGATTTTGGGTTATATCAAGTCCGAAGTTTATGGATGAAAAAAGATGGCTATGCGCTTAAAAGTACCTCAAAGTTTACTTCCGATCGCATTTCTACCGTTTTATGTGCTTGCCACATTAGCGCCCCAAGCGATCGCAATATCCCCCGCCGCGATCGCCCAAACGCAAGGACAAACGGAATCTAAAAATGAGGCGAAAAAGCTCTATCAGCAGGGTTCCCAACTCTTCGAACGACAGGACTATGCTGCCGCACTGACCAAATACCAAGCTGCTTTGAGGATTTATCAACAGATCGGAGATCGCAGCAACACCGCACTCACACTGATGGGCGTAGCCATAACCCATGAGAAGATAGGTCAATATCGCGATGCATTACCTGCTTACGAGCAAGCACTTAAGTTAGTCCAAGAGTTAGGGTTTGCCGCTGCTGTGCCCACCCTTACGATGTCTATTGGGCGAGTGCATTCAGCATTAGGCAACCATCCTCAAGCGATCGCTCTTTATGAAAAGTTAATTCCTAGCTTGGCAACAGATAAGAAAAGCCTTCAACAAATCGTCGCTAGCCTTGCCAATGCCTATCGCCTCACGGGGCAGTTTCCTAAAGCAATCGAGGCAATTAAGCAATCCTTGACACTGGCAAAAGAACTAGGAGACCCTGCAAGCCAAGCGACCGCGCTCACTAGCATGGGTGAAATCTATCGCAACTTAGGAGAATACGATAAAGCGCTTGGGGTTTACGAACAGGCTCTAAAACTGCGCCGCCAGCTCAATGATTCTTTAGGTATCGCGATTACGCTCAATAATATTGGCTCGATTTACAATCATCAGGGGCTATATGAAAAAGCTTTAGAGACTTTTCAACAAACGGCAAAACAATTTGAAGCCCTAGGCGATCGCGTCAGTTTAGCGATTACGTTCAACAATATAGGCAGTGTCTATGACGATCAGGGCAAGCCCGATCTAGCACTGGCATCTTACCAGCAGGCGCTGGCGATTCAGCAAGTATTAGGGCGAGATCAAGAGCAGTCCAATACCCTGAACAACATTGGAGGGATCTATCTTGCTAAGAGTGAGTATGCCAAAGCTTTTGAGATCTTTCAGCAGGCGTTGGCACTCAAAAAAAAGACGAGCGATCTAAATGGCGAAGCGGTGGTGCTGTCTAACATTGGCACAGTGTATAGCCGCAAAGGCGAATATGCTAAAGCGCTAGAATTTTTTGAGCAAAGTCTGACAATTCACAAAAATACAGGCGATCGTTCTGCGCAATCTAGCACGATCAACCAAATTGGGAATGCCTATTTCAACTTGGGAAACTATAGCAAGTCATTAGAGGCTTTTCAGCAATCTCTAGCACTGAGTCAAGCGATTGGCGATCCGCTCAAAATTAGCAGAACGCTCAATAATATTGGTTTGGTTTATAGCGAAGTCGGACAATATAGCGAAGCGATCGCTGCCTATCAGCAAGCACTCCGCATTACCGATGAGATTCGCATAGAAAGCACGCGCAGCACTGTCCTTAATAATCTTGGCTCCCTATATTCAGCGATCGGACGCTACAGTAAAGCGATTGAGTTTTTTCAGCAGATTTTACCCACCCTCAGAAAACTAGGAGATCGAACGGGAGAAGCGATCGCACTCAACAATATTGGCTCTAGCTACGATAATGAAGAGCAATACGACAAAGCCCTAGAGTTTTATCAGCAGGCGCTGAAAATTTCTCAAACCCTAGGCGATCGCCGTAACGAATCAATCGGTCTGAGCAATATCGGACTAACCTACAGTAACAAAGGCAATTACGCGCAAGCACAGAATTCCTTAGAGCAAGCCTTACAAATCAATCGGACTTTGGGCGATCGCGCCAGTGAGAGCATATCTCTGCATAATTTGGGGCGTACCTATCGACTCCAAAAACAATACGATCGAGCCTTATCATTGTACGAACAGGCATTGGATATCACTCGTTCCATTGGCGATCGACAAAGAGAAAGTATGATGATTGCAAGCGTAGCGACGACTTGGGATCAAATTGGAGAAAAAGAACTCGCGATCGCCTTTTTTAAGCAATCAGTGAATCTGCGCGAAAGTATTCGCAATAACCTGCGTGGACTTACTAGAGAAGATCGAGGTGCTTACAAACAAATTATTGCCAAAGACTACCGCACTCTTGCAAATTTACTGTTGCAACAAGGGCGGGTTATGGAAGCATTGCAAGTACTCGATCTGCTTAAGGTTCAAGAACTGCAAGACTATCTGCAAGATGTGAAAGGGAACGAGCGAACGGCAAAGGGCATTGAACTTTTGCCCCAAGAACGACAACTTTTGAGTGATTACAAAACTGCCAACCGAGCAACGTTAATTGCTCAAATCAAGCAGAATGCTCCTGCATTTAACCTGCAAATGCAAGTATACCAAGATTTGCAAGATCGCCTAAAGCAAACGAGTCAAAAGGTAGCGCTCTATTATCCCTTACTACTTGAAGATCGATTAGAGTTGATCGTGTTTTTACCCAACACTCCTCCAATCCACCGTTCTGTGAAAGTTACACAAACGGAAATGGAACAAGCGATCGCGGCGTTTCGCTCCGATCTGCAAGATGCCACTTCATTGGATGCAAAAGACTCTGGGCAAAAGCTTTACAAATGGCTGATTGCCCCTATAGCACAAGACCTTCAGCAAACACAAACGATTCTCTATGCCCCTGATGGTCAGATGCGTTACATTCCATTAGCTGCATTATATGATGGAAACCAATGGCTGATCGAGCGTTATGCCATCAATCAAGTTACATCTGCCAGCCTTACCGATTTAGCGCCACGACCTTTTGCGATACCGCGTGTGATTGCTGGAGCATTTACCCGAGGGGAGGTCAAGCTCGAAGTCTCTGAACGGAAATTTGCTTTTAGCGGATTACCTTTTGCAGGAAGGGAGGTTGAGGGGATTTCCTCTAGTCTTTCCGAGGTTACTAGTGTTGTGAATCAAGACTTCGATCGCAACAGCATTCTCAGTCGGCTCAAAAGCCATAATATCATGCATCTGGCAACCCATGCTGCCTTTGTACAGGGCACACCAGAGGATTCTTTTATTTTGCTGGGCAATGGCGATCGCTTTAGCCTGCGAGAAGTGCAAAACTGGAAACTAGAGAATATCGATCTTGTCGTACTGAGTGCTTGTCAGACAGCCGTCGGCGGCAAGTTGGGTAATGGAGAAGAAATCCTTGGTTTTGGCTATCAAATGCAAAGGGCTGGAGCAAAAGCAGCGATCGCTTCGCTTTGGACTGTTTCTGATGGAGGGACGCAGGCTCTCATGGATCTGTTTTATGGGAATTTGCGTCAAAGCAAGTTCTCAAAGGTGGAAGCCTTACATCAAGCTCAACTCAGTCTATTGCGAAACAAGTCACTTAATTTTTCGCATCCCTACTATTGGTCTGCCTTTATTTTAATTGGGAATGGTTTATAGCTTATGAAGTTCTTTACTTCCAAAAAATGGGTGAGAATCTGGACAATGATATTATATTTTTAAGTGGTGTTCCTTTGAGGCATAAGCCTAAATAGAGGTGGTCTAAGTTATTGTTACAAATTCAAGCCATTGATTATCAAGCTTTTACGGATGTGCGCCTGATCGCCACAGATGTGGATGGTACGCTGACACGACATCACAAATTTACGTCATCTCTATTTGATGCCTTCCAAAAGCTTGCAGAAAAACAAGTTAAGGTTTTACTCGTAACAGGTCGTTCTGCGGGTTGGGTGAGTGCCTTGGTCAACTATTTGCCCGTGGTGGGCGCGATCGCTGAGAATGGTGGTATCTATCTTACTGCTGACGGCAAAACAGAACCCCTCGTGCCAATTCCCGATCTGACGATCCATCGCCAACAACTCGCCAATATTTTCGAGAATCTCAAACAACAATTCCCAAATTTGAATCCATCCTCTGATAATCGCTTTCGACTATCCGATTGGACGTTCGATCTCGATGGGTTATCATCTCAGGATTTGCAAGCGATTGCTGCTTTCTGCGAAGAAAATGGATGGAGCTTCACCTACAGCACGATTCAATGCCATATCAAACCGATTGGACAGGATAAGGCAGGGGGAATTATCCAAGTATTGGAGAAACATTTTCCAGAACTCACGCGATCGCAGGTTGTTACCCTTGGCGATAGCCCCAATGACGAGTCGATGTTTAATCCTAAATTTTTCCCGCGATCGATTGGCGTAGCCAATGTTCTCGACTACGCTCCCCAAATGCAATACCTACCCACCCATGTCATGACACAGGCAGAGGTAGAAGGATTTTATGAATTTGCGGAACTAGTTGTGGAAGCGATCTAGCTGAGTGCCACGAGTTCGGGATCTTGGAACATGGGTGTGCTGAGATAGCGTTCGCCAAAGCTGGGTTGAATCATCACCACCATTTTGCCCTTGTTTTCTGGGCGTTTGGCGATTTGGATGGAAGCATAGAGTGCTGCTCCGCTGGAGATTCCCGATAGTAGCCCTTCTTCTCTGGCGAGTCTGCGACCAAAGGAGATCGCTTGCTCGTCGGTAACGGGGATAATCTCATCAATCAATTCTTTTTTGAGAACTTCTGGAACGAAGCCTGCGCCGATGCCTTGGATTTTATGAGGGCCTGGGCGTCCGCCTGCAAGTACTTGGCTGTTAGCGGGTTCAACGGCGATCGCTTTAAAACTAGGCTTGCGTTCTTTAAGCAGTTCGGCAACACCTGTAATCGTGCCCCCCGTTCCTACGCCTGAAATCAAAAAGTCTATTTGTCCATCGGTATCTGCCCAAATTTCCTCAGCAGTCGTCGTACGGTGAATGGAAGGATTCGCAGGATTGCGAAACTGTTGCAACATATAGGCATTCGGCTCAGAAGCAACAATTTCGTTGGCACGCCGAATCGCACCACCCATCCCTTCAGTACCTGGCGTGAGTTCTAGCTCTGCACCATAGGCTCGCAGCATAGCTCGGCGTTCTAAACTCATGGTTTCTGGCATCGTGAGAATGAGACGATAGCCTTTGGCCGCAGCGACCATGGCGAGAGCGATACCTGTATTCCCGGAAGTCGGTTCGACCAAGGTGGTTTTCCCTGGTAAAATCAAGCCCTTTTCTTCGGCTTCATTCACCATATTTACCCCGATCCGATCTTTGACCGATGCGGCAGGATTCATTCCTTCTAGTTTGACAATAATCCGCGCCACACAACCTTCAGCTTGAGGAATACGTTGTAGCTCTACAAGGGGAGTATGACCTATCAGTTCTGTAATGTTGTGGGCGATTTTCATAAACTAAGTTTGTTGCTGACTTTTACGGGAATTGGTTATTCATTCTATCGCAGTGCTAGCCCCAGTCCCGATGTTGTTAATGCTTAATTTGCATTTGCAGTAAGTAAGGTAAAAAAGCGATCGATAAAGTGAGTTCTGGGCAAAAATTTTGGAATAAAGCCAGCTAATTTCTTAGAGTTCAAAAATTTGCTCCCGCTAAACTTTAAAAAGTCGCTTTGTGGCGAGAAAAAAGGTCGAAAACTCTCGTACCCAGAATTGGGGGCTAGGGGGCGGAATTCTGACTTCTCAAACAGGCTCTAAACTCTATTAGTCGATCGAGGATCACGAAAACCGATCTGCCCAGACTGAAATCCAAGCCAAGGTTTGTCTTACCAACTCAGGGGTAGCGGCTTCACAATAGAGTCGCAGCACTGGCTCCGTGCCGCTAAAACGGATCAGCAGCCAACTGCCATCCTCTAGGCGCAGCTTAAATCCATCGATCGCTAAAACATCCACCACTTTACGACCGTCCACTAGGGTGAGAGGCTCTTGGGTTAAGGATTTTACCACCCGATCTTTTACGGCGAGGCTGGCAAGATGCTTATCAATGCGATCGTAATGTGAAAAATAATTGGTTTGCTGTTGCAAGCGTTGATAAATTTGGCTGAGGTCTTGCTTGGACTGCGCGATCGCTTCCAGCAAATACAATGCCGACAGCAAAGCATCGCGTTCGGGAATATGCGTGCCGTAACCGATTCCGCCTGATTCCTCGCCGCCTAAAAGCGCAGGTGTATCGCCGCCATCACCAGACATCATGCGTTCGCCGATATATTTGTAGCCCACAGCAGTTTCAAATACAGGTAAGTCATGCAAAGCAGCGACTTTGGGCATTAAGTCCATGCCGCTAATGGTTTTAATCACCTCACCGCGCCAACCTCGACTTTTCGCCAAATGATCGATCAAAACAGGAATTAAGACTTGAGAGCTGAGAAAATTTCCTTCGCGATCGACGGCGGCAATGCGATCGGCATCGCCATCAAATACAAAACCCACTGAGAGCTTCTCAGGGTTTGCCTTATGATAGGCGCGAATTTGTTTAAATAAAGCTGGAATATAGCGAGGTAAGGGTTCGGGCGCACCACCACCAAACAGCGGATCGGCATTCGCATTCAGTTCTTCAAGAAAATTCGTCTTAATTTCTAAAATTTTGGTCAAGCCACCTGCGGCAGCCCCATGCATGACATCAACAAATACGGCAAGATCTCCTGATAAAATCGCTTGTTTAATGGCAACTAAATCGACTTTAGAGCGCAATACCTTGCAATAGCTCTGCCATGCATCAAATAGGGTTATCTTTCCTTGCGGTTTAGGGTCAGCTTCGTGAGTACTATCCAATACAGCTAACTTTGCCTCGACCAAACTCGTAAACTCAGGCGATACTGATCCCCCAAATGCTCCCTTGATCTTTAACCCCGAGTAACTAGCAGGGTTATGACTTGCCGTAATCACCAAAGCCCCCAGAGCTTTCTGGTCGTAGGCTGCCCAACTAAATGCAGGGGTGGGGGCAAAGCTGTCCGCCAGCATTACATCAAAACCTGCGGCAGCAACCACTTCGGCTGTGCGTTTGGCAAATTGCTCCGAAAGAAATCGGCGATCGTAACCCACAACAATTGTATTGCTACCAGATTGCCCAAAGGTTTCTGCTAGTACCTGCGCTGCGATCGGCGCAACCGTTGCCAGGCGATCGAAGGTAAAATCATCCGCTATAATGCCCCGCCATCCATCTGTACCAAATTTAATCGGTGGCTGTAAAAGGGGTTTCACGCTCATGGTTAAATCACATTTATAGGGAATTTGTCGTTAACTAAAACATTAAGCCATAATCCTAAGACTTGGCTAGGTTTTGCTCTCAGGTTCTGCGATCGCCCTGAAAAATTAACCATTACAATGATGGTAGGCAAATTTTTAGGGTAAATGTTGCTATATGGACTACCACAACATCATCACGATTGAAGCTGGAAAGCGTAGCGGTAAGCCTTGCATCAGAGGAATGCGGATCACTGTTTACGATATTTTAGAGTATCTAGCTGGGGGGATGACAGAAGCTGAAGTTTTGGAAGATTTTTCTGAGCTTACTTCACAGGATATTAAGGCTTGTCTGAGTTTTGCGGCTGAACGTGAAAAAAGGTTGTTTGTCGTGGCGTTATGAAACTGCTTCTGGATGAGAATTTGTCAGATCGGATAGTTTATAGGATTGGCAATTTGTATCCTGAGTCTGAACATGTTAAAACTTTAGAGTTGATACACACTGATGATGCTTTGATCTGGAAATATGCTAAGGAAAACAACTTTGTGATTGTTTCCAAAGATTCAGACTTTCATCAACGCAGTTTGCTTTATGGGCATCCTCCCAAGTTTATCTATCTTCGCATTGGGAACAGTCCAACTTCTAAAATCGTTGATATTCTGAGGAATAATTTCGAGATTATTACTGAGTTTGTTGATAGTGAATCAGAGAGTATTTTGGTTTTAGGTTAGTTGTTGGATTTCCTCTGGTAAAGGTTTGTCAAAGTTGTGACATTAAGCCATAATCCTCAGACTTGGCTAGGTTTTGCTCTCAGGTTCTGCGATCGCCATGAAAAATTAACCCCTGCAATGATGGTTGTCAGAAAACGAAGATGTAGGGATTGAGATCCCCGACTTTTTCTTTGAGATCGCAGATCGATTGTGTCAGTCATACAAAAAGTCGGGGATCTGTGAGTTTACTCGTCTATGTTTGGCATAAATGCTCTTAACGTCTCAGGGTCAGCGATGCCACGTAGGATGGCAAGGACAATTTGAGAATCCTCCATGTCCAATTTTTCGCAGAGAATATCTTCATCGCGTTGTCCGTTGAGGATTTGCCGAATCGCGGCGATGAGATTTTGCCAGCCATTCGAGATCATGTTTTCCAAAATTGGTTCTAATTGCTGTCTGATCTCGGCATCGTGAACTGCTCTCACAACACCGTCGATAAGCGGGGCGTGTTGGCGTAGCTCGTACTCAGTGCCTGCAAAGTTGGCGCGGGCGGTGCGAGAAAGGCGGCGATATTCCTTGGCTTTGGCTGGATTGCCTTGTCGATCGCTAATCTGTGCCAAAGTGTTGTAAGTCGTCCAAATCCGAGCCGCCGCAGGATCGAGGGTTTGCTCAATGGCTAGGGATTTTTCGGCGAACTGTTGGGCTTCGTTGAGGCGATTCGGAAATTGTCGGAGTAGTTCGGCAAGGTTACTGAGGACTTTAGAAGCAGATATGCGATCGCCTGTTGGTATAAATCCCTCATAAATCGCCTTCCGATACCATGCCTCTGCCTCCGTCAGTTTCCCTGTACATTCACTCACGATCGCTAACTGATTCCAAGTCCTTGCTGCCCCTGCCAAATTGTCCTGCGCTTCCTTAATCTGGGCGGACTGGCGATAGGATTGCTCTGCGGCTTCCCATTGGCGCGATTTTTCAAAGGTCATGCCCAACTGATGCCATACGGCTGCTTCTGATACGGGTTCTTTGAGTTGCTGAAAGATTTGCAGTGCTTCTTGATAGCGTTGAGCGGCTTCGGTGAGGTTTTTCTGAACTAGTGCCAAAGTTCCCAGTTGGAATTTTGTAGCGGCTTCCCCTCGGCGATCGCCTCCGATTTCTTTATCAATCGCTAACGATGCCTCGTAGGACTCACGGGCGCGATCGTAGTGCCCCATATCTGTCAACACATCCGCTAAGTCTGTCTGTAAATTGCCTATCTGTCGCTTCACCTCGTTAGTTTGCTCTAGCAGTTCCGCGATCTCTAACGCAAGTTGATAGGTTGCCGCAGCCCTTTCTAGCTGTCCCGTTGACCTGTGGTAGCACCGTCCGAGTCTGTTCAGTGTGAGACAGCGCTCATAGCTAGGAGTCGCGCCCATACCTGCCAAAATCTCCTGAAACACCGCTTCTGCTTCGGCATAACGTCCTGCATTCCGTAACTGTTCGCCTGTATTACTGCGCGTCAGAACCCAATATTGGGAGCCAACCTCATCGCCCATGTGTTGCGCCATTTCCGTTAAATTTTCTCGATCTTGATTCAACCCGAAGTTGCCCAGAAACTTATTAACTTTCTCCACAAATTCCACCGCAAAGTCTTCACCTGCTTTGATGCTGCCGCGCACCGCATACAGCAAGTTCGGCAGTTCCCATTGGGCTATGCCTCTTATTGCTTTGGGATTATTTTTTGAATCCTCAACATACAAATAACTCGACAATTCGTAATAGCGTTGCCGATGGCGGCTGAGAATTTGCTGTTGTTCGGGTTCAGTCAGCCGTGACCACATCGCAGGGGCAAGGGTCGGATGAAACTTGAGAAAAGGAACACCCACACCCACATGACTCAAAGATTCTGCCCGTATCAGTCCTGTTGTCTCTAGCTGCGTTCTGAGTTCATTCCATTCCGTTTCCGCAATTTCCGTAATTGCAAGTAGGTAAAGTTCCATTGCTCCACCCTGAAACACTCCCAACCGCTTAATCCATTCCTGTGCTTGAGGATCGAGCCGACTCACCGACAGATTCAGCGAAGCCAGCAAAGGATTATTGGGAGTATCCGCCACTAACTGCGCTAACTCCCGATACACATCTAGCGCTTTTCTTTGCTTCAGTTGCCCCGCCAACAACCCCAACGACAAAGGATGACAGTCCAGCAATTTAAACAACTCCAACAAACCCTCACGGGGAGGCAACCCAGACTGTGGTGCTGGTGCTGGTGGCAACTTAATCAAACTTTGGAAGTAGTCCAACGCATCACCCTCCGATAAACCACCCAATGGAGGCAAAGCAATATGCTTCAAAGTCCCCACATTCTTATAATCAGGATGCTGCAAATCCGCCGCCCTCGTCGTCAGCAATACCCGACTATTTCCCGCCTCCGACCATTCCTTTGCGATGTCGAGCAGGGGTAGGGGGGATCTAATTGTCTCCAAATTATCCAAAATCACCAATACAGGCTTTTCCATCAGCGCCCTAGTCGCTGCCGCCCCATCGATCAGATTGGTATCCAATACCGTCGCCAACACACTCACCGCATAACTCACAGGATCGACACCCTGAAAATCGGCAAAACTGATAAAACACACCCGCGCAAACATCCCCGTCCGCAACAGCCACCGCCCCGCCTCTTCAGCCAGATAGGTTTTCCCCATCCCCCCAAAACCCGAAATCGTAATCCGCCGCGTCCCCCGCACATACGCCCTCTCGATCGCCCACAACTCCCGCGACCTACCCCAAAAACCCGCCTCTTGAACTTCGCGGAGGTTATGACCTAACCCCCCAGCCCCCTTCCCTCGCAGGGAAGGGGGAGAAGGAGAAGAAGAAGAGTCTGAAAAGCCCCTCTCCGCTTCGGGGAGGGGTTGGGGAGGGGTCACAATAAACAACGCCCCATCATTCCCCACCTGATACAAAGCAGGTAAAAACCAATCCTGCACCTTCAAAACCACCCGATCCTTACCCCTTGGGCGATCGCCCCGTTCTTTATTTAGATACAGATCCCGCCGTGCATTTTCCAACGCCTCACCCACACCCTGACCCCGCAGCAAAAAGCCATAAAACTTCCCAAACAACTGCCGCGCCGTCACCGCCAACACCGAATATTGCATCGCCAACACCGACGGCATCCCCGCCTGTGTCAATCGCGCCGCCACACTGCCCAAGGCATCCTCACCACCGACCGCCGCTGACTGACAAGCCGACAAAATAATTGCACTCACCCTTTGCCGATTCAGCATATCCCCCAAAGTTTCCGCCGTAATCAGCGCCGATTTGCCCTCACCATCCTCAAACAACAAATAGCCCGTATTCGCCGCCGCCGTTGCATCCGCCTTAGTCGCTGCCACTGGATCGCTCATCTTCGCCCGTTCATGCAACCTGCCATCAGGATCGAACGCCCCATGTCCATCAAAATGCACAATATCCACCGCAGGCAAGCGATCGTCCTCTAAACGCTCGATTAACTTATCCAAAGTCGCAGGACGTAAAAATTCTACGGTTACGCGATCGCTCACATCACCGATCGCCTCCAACAATGCCAGCCCCTCTGCCCTCGGATCGAGAAACCCCGCATCACTAGGACGACTGACCACCATCAACACCCGCAATTGTTCTTTAGGATTTACCCGCGCTGCACTGCGTCCACCACCCACACCCGCAAACTTACGCCGAATCGCAATTCGTGGATTTTCATGCAGCAAATATGTCCCCCTCGGATCGCGCAACAATTCCCAAGGCAAAGACAAAATAAGCGGATGACTTGCCCCAATCGTTAAAATCTTGCCCCGCCCATCACTATCCTGAAAATCATTAAACATCCTCGCCGCAGCGCGATCGCCAAAAATCGCCTCAAACAACGCCGCACCCCACACAGGCAACTGCGCCTCAATCCTCTCCGCCCTGCGATCGTCCACATCCATCATGTAATGTGCCGCGTAGCTCTCCAAATACCACCGCATCTCAGCGCGATCGCGATCGTTCACAGGTGCTACAAACTCCAGAGCATCCGTCTCGCGATCGTCGAACTTGATCGCTTTGCGATCGGGGCTCGCGAACCGCACATTTAACTCAATCATAGTCAATACACCTCATCATGAGTGCCAATATCAATCAGAACGATCGCCTCTGAGTCAACGCTAAAGACAATCCGACAGTCATAACCGCAAGAACAAGCCTGAAATCCATCAAGTTTTCCTTTAAGGGGATGAGTCCCCAAACTTGCTGCAAATACATCTAATTCCATTTGCTGAATCACATTTTCTATGCGATTTCTTAGCTCAGGATTGCGTTTGACATATCGCCGTAAAGCACGCCCAAATTTTGGTGAGAAAACAATCTTTCTCATAAATCATTCTGGGGAGTCGAGGATATTACTTAATTCCGCGATCGCCTCAGCCGCCGTATAAGCTTTCAATTCTCCTGCCTGATATGCTGCGATCGCCTCACGACCGCTTTGAGCAATTTCATCACGCCGCCGCTCAATTTGACGACTAAGAACAATTTGGACGAGCATATCTTGCTGCTCGACAGGTAGTTGCTCGACAATCTCGATGGCTTCCGCAAGTGTAATCGTTAATTCATTCACGATCGCCATACTCCTCGCAAAATGTCTTGACCCCAATATTGAGGATAATTACCGCAACAGAGATCGCCACTGTCCCTGCAATACTGCCTTCCAGCCCCAACGACGGAAACAACAAACCAAACGTCGTTAGTAAGTCTTTATTGTCCAAATCGCCCCACTTTTTCCACTGGGCATTTAACTTTCCTCCCTCCTCACAAAGATCCGCTTTTGCTACCCGCCAAAACTTTTTCAAGAAACTATCGGCTGGCTCACCCGTAGCACGTTCGATCGCCTGATTTTGTTTAGCCAATTGCGATCGCTTATCCTCCAATTTTAAGGTCGCGTCATTGGGCTGCGATCGTAACTCAAGTAACTCTGCATCAATTTCCGCCGCAAGTTTAGAAATCTCCTCATCAGAAAACATTGATATTTCTCCAAAACTGGAAGTATTGCACTTATCATAGCCAGTTTCTTGTCCCCTACCGACCAATTTTCGTTAAATAATCATTACATATGCGATCGGCGATCTATGCCTATCCATAGTGCTATTTTGGCGCTGCCACTTAAAACTGCTAGACAACGCCAGATAGAGATACTGACTGCTTGGCATTAATCGCACCATAATGAGCCGCCCATTCGGTAGAATGCAGTGGATTGTTTCAAAATAGATTTTAATGACGAATACTGATACCCCTGTATGGCAGCGCCCCGATGGACGCGAGGCAGATCGACTTCGTCCTGTGAGTTTTCAGCGAGGCTTTACGCAGCTACCAACTGGCTCAGTATTGGGCAAATTTGGCAATACCCAACTCATCTGTACAGTTTCAATCGAACCAGGAGTGCCCAGATTTTTACAAGATAGCGGTCAAGGCTGGCTGACCGCAGAATATCGTTTAATGCCAGGTTCTACCAAACCGCGTCAACCAAGGGAATTGACCAAACTATCAGGACGGACGCAAGAAATCCAACGATTAATTGGGCGCAGTCTGAGAGCTGGCATTGATTTTCACTTAATTCCCAACTACACGATTACGGTGGATGTTGATGTGTTGCAAGCGGATGCAGGCACGCGCACGGGGGGGATTACCGCAGGGTTTGTGGCATTACAATCGGCAATCGATCGCTTACTGGCAGAAGGCGCGATTGAGAAATCCCCGATCAAAACAGCGATCGCGGCAGTATCCGTAGGCTTAATTGGCGACAAACCTTTTCTCGATCTCAACTACGAAGAAGATGTGGCTGCGAGTGTCGATCTCAATGTCGTGATGAATGGCGAAATGCAGTTAATCGAAGTGCAAGGCACAGCCGAATCTGGCAGTTACAGCCGCAATCAACTCAACCAGATGCTCGATCTGGCTCAGAAAGGAATTCAGGAACTATTCGTGGCTCAGAAAGCCTAGGTGGGCGTGATGTCGTTCCCTACTAAACGCGCGATCGCACCTTCTAGCGAACTCGGCAATGTTCGTAAAATCTTGTTTTTTTCCATATCTACTGCCACTAAGGTCACAAGGGCAGTAACGCATAGATCCTTCTCTGTGCGGATTTGATAGGCCCAATTTAGGCGCAATTTCTCAGGGTTTTGTAGTTTGGTCATCACGATCACATCGTCTCCCATTTTGGCGGGGAGATGATAGCGAATGGACAAATTCACAACGGGAAGATTAACGCCCGCTGCCACCAAGTCTTCAAAACGAATGCCAACTGAACGCAAGCACTCAACCCGTGCCGATTCCATCCAATTGATATAGCTGCCATGCCAGACCACGCCAGCATAGTCGGTATGATGCGGATAAACTCTGACAGGGAAATTAAACCAGCCATCATAGACAGCTCCGAGTTGGGGAAGTGGGGATATGGGAGGTAAATCAGTCATAGAAGTTTTTCTGCTTATTTTTCCTCTAAAGTAAGCCTTCTAGTCGGCGGCGCATCATCTCGATCGCGGAGTCCTCGATTGCTGGGACATTTTCTTCCTCGTCACCATCAGGACTCCAGTCAGTTTTCTCAACGTTCTGCTCGGGGGGAATCGCTAATTCTCCTGATTGCACAACGCTCAGCTCGTAGCCAGCCCCTTCGCAAAATTCCACAATTTCTTGCTCGTCAATTTGCTCTACGGTGGGGCAAAGAAAATCTTGGGCTTCCAGCAGACCTGAATAACGAATGGCATCATCTTCGTCTGCAAAAGCCACCACAGTATTTTTGCCACCAACCAGTAAGGTATAAATACCCTCGGTGTCTGAGCCAGTGTTAAATATCAACACCCACAATCGCATAGTTGTAACAATTTCCTAAATATTTGCGACAGATCGTTTTTTGAGTTCCGCGCCGAGCGCGGTCTTTTCAAAAAAGATGCGTTGCATCTTTTTTGAAAATGGTATTACGCCGATCCTTAAGAATGACTAGCAAAGTATCCTATCTATATTTTGGACAGTTTGGAACAGAATTACGACAGAATTAGGGAGGAATCAATCAAACCAGCCAATATTTTGATTTACTTTGCTCATATCGTTTGAGCCCACTGGACGGCGCAGCAATTTGCTCAGACGAATTTTGTCCCGATCGTTGTCTTGGGTTCTAAGATTGGCTTTTTCGGTTGCCGCCTTTTCACTGGCAGCTTTTTCGGTTGCCGTCTTTTCAGGTACTGGTTTTACACTGGAATAGTAGGCAGCCTGCGTACTATGGCTGTGCGATCGCGCTGAGGAGGTTTGTTTACCCGCTTTGAGCAGATCGACCTCAGCCGTCAGTTGAATATTTGCCTCAGCCAATCTGAGGTTATCCTTTTTGACTTCATTCAAAGCATGATCCGCTTCGGTTTTCGCCTGTGTTGCCTGTGCGATCGCGGTTTGCAACTTCTCAGCATTCGCCTGACTCGCAGCCAATTCTTGTTTGAGATCTGCCACCTGCTGCTGGAGGGATGCTTCCTGCGTTTTGGCTTTTTCTAACTGGGCTTGCAACTCAGCAATTTGTTTTAGCTCTGCGCTGTTGTTTGCTTTTTCGGCAACTTTTACTTCGTTCGCTTTTGTTTGAGGAGCTTTAGCAGCTTCATTGGCGGGAGCAGACATAGGTTTAGTTGATGCCTCAGCATTCTGAGTTACAGGCTTTGCATCAGAGGCTCCACCTGATTTTGCGTTTAGTTCTAGATCCGACTCAATATTATTCTCAGAATTCTCAGAAGATTTTTGTGCTTCCTCGCGTAATAAATCTGTTAGACGTTTCTTAGTCATGCTATTCCTTTTACTGCCAGATCGCTTGAGGCGATCCTATGGTTGATTAAATTTTCTGGATTGCGTTGGCGATCGCTTTGCTCATAACCAATCCCGCTGCAATTCATCAGCGACACGTCGATAGTCTGCCTCTGCTTCTCGGGCATTTTTGCCTCGCCACTGCGTCACGAGGGAGCCGTCTAAAGCAGCGCGTTCGTGAGCTTTATAAGAGCGCACAAAAGCATGACAAGCTGGAATGCCCACTTCCATTAATGTATTTTGCGCTTCGAGGGCTTCATTTAGGCTACGCGGATCGACCCTTGTGAGCAAAACACGATGGGCAACACCCACGGGTTTTACGGTGGTTTTAACCGTGTCAATTAACGCAGCTAAATCCATCGGAGCAGGTGGCGTTGGCAAGACCAAATAGTCAGCGATCGCAATTACAGCGGCAAGTGCTTCCGAGTGGAGCGCAGGCGGGGTATCTACTAATACTAAGTCGTAACTACTCAGTTTTGTTAAATTCCCCAACAAGGCAGGATTTGACTCTTGGGTGAGATCGAAGCCAACCCCTTTGCTGCTGCGCTTTACCCACCATGACAGGCTGCCTTGGGTATCGGCATCTACAGCTAAAACTTTATATTTCTCCGCAAAAATACCTGACAGTGCGATCGCGGTTGTGGTTTTTCCCACACCACCTTTACCATTTGTGACAACAACAATTTTGGGGGAAGATGCCATTTCGATGTTTCTCCTAACTTTAGGAGGCTTAATCCTCCCTAAATAGTGATACCAATTTCTCTTGAATTTGCGACAGATCGGATTTTGGGTTCCGCGCAGAGCGCGGTCTTTTCAAAAAGATGCGTTGCATCTTTTTTTGAACATGGTATGACAATCCTTTCAAGATCTTGGCATTGCCCCGACCAGATAGCTGGCTCTAGGCTAAGATCTTTAACAAACTTGTTATAGTTTATAGGTCTAGAGTCTCGATCCAGAAACTAATACCATAGAAACACCCCGTATGAGTAACCCATTAACGCGCGCATTTTTTATTGGTAGAGCTACGGCAGAAGCCTTAATCGATCAAGTGGAAGATACTCTGACAGACGCACTCAGCGCTTTAGGCAAATTTGATGCCGAACAAAGAGAAAAAATGCGAAACTTTGCAGAGACTGTCCTCGAAAAAGCCGCACAACAGGAAGGCAATGTTGTCAGTGAAAGTGGCGGTAGCGATCCAGTGGATCTTCAGGAAACCATTGATAATCTTCGGGCTGAAATCGCTCAGCTAAAATCAGAACTACAGCAACATCGGGAAGAAAATAGAATTTAGTTCTATCACTATTCTTTATCGTTTGTGAATGAATGTAGGTCGGGTTTTAGTTCTTGCAGGCAAGATGCCTGCGCTACAAATTAATTACAACTCATTTGGGATTGCGAGATCCACGATTTGTCCATTTCAAATCTTCGTTTTCATAGCACCGCAGTTCCTTAGCTATTTCAGTAGGGCTACTGCGGTTTTTTGTGATGATTTGAGCGAGAATAAGCAAAGTACGTTAGCGCAAAACCTGCTTGCAGAGAGAGCAAGAGCCCATATCCCTTTAGAAAAAAGTTTGTATCTAGCTCCGAAAAAGTTGCAAAGGAACCTGCCCCGACTAAGGATAAAACAATTAAAAAGGCAAGCTTTTTTTTAGGAATGTTATTTATTTTGTCGAGGAGCATATTCAAGACTATCCTCTTTGTAAATTGGTAAGGTGAATTGGCTAGCGATCGGGTGAAATTGAAAATCTGATTTTTGGATCGACTTAGCTATCTATTATCCCGATGTTTGCAACCATTCCCAATCTTGGCATTCTCTTCAGTGCAATGAATCTGCAACGAACCGCTAAGAATCAAGTTAGAATGTAAAGGTTTGTTGCACTTCAAATTTTAGTAGGTGCTTCATCATCTTTGTAGGAACTGTGCCTGTTTTGTCCTCAGAATCCAAACATCGGGTATCCAATCATCGTGAGCCCAACTATCGGTGGAGTCGAGATAACTACTCGCAATTAGCGCGCACAATTGATATCTGGCGCACCGTTCTAACTTTTTTGTGGATGATCTGGCTGGATAATAAAAAGTGGAGCTATATCGGCGGCAAGACCGAGCGAAAAGTTAAGCATCGAACGCGCAGTCGGGCAATTTGGTTGCGGGAATCTCTGTTACAACTAGGTCCCACCTTTATTAAGGTGGGACAGCTCTTGTCTACACGCGCTGATATCTTGCCGACTGAGTCCGTGGAGGAGCTATCAAAGTTACAAGATAAAGTCCCCGCATTTAGCTACGAAAAAGCTAGGCGCATCATAGAGCTAGAGCTTGGCAAACCGATCGCGGACATGTATCACTTTTTTGATACGGTTCCCCTCGCCGCCGCCAGCCTCGGACAGGTACATAAAGCCCAACTTCACTCAGGCGAGGAAGTAGTGGTCAAGGTACAACGCCCTGGGTTGCTCAAATTATTTGCGATCGATCTAGCCATTTTGCGCCGCATCGCTCAATATTTTCAAGCCCATCCGCGTTACGGGCGCGGGCGAGACTGGGTAGGCATTTACGAAGAATGTCGGCGCATTCTCTATGAAGAGGCTGACTATCTGAATGAAGGGCGAAATGCGGACACCTTTCGGCGAAATTTCAAGAGCGATCGTCGCATTATTGTCCCTAGGGTTTACTGGCGTTATACCTCACGACGGGTACTTACCTTAGAATATGCCCCAGGAATTAAAGTCAGCAACTATGAAGCCCTAGAAGCGGCAGGGATAGAGCGCAAAGCGATCGCCAAAATCGGCGCAGAGTCCTATCTTCAACAATTACTCAATCACGGGTTCTTTCATGCCGATCCCCATCCTGGGAACTTAGCAGTTACCAGCAGCGGAGACTTAATTTTTTACGACTTTGGTATGATGGGGCAAATTCAGCCGATTACCAAAGCGAAATTACTGCGGACGTTTTTTGGCATTGCTCAAAAAAATGCCGACGAGGTAATTGCCTCATTGGTCGAGTTGGGCGCACTGGAAGTATCTGGCGATCTTGGTCCCGTCAGGCGATCGGTGCAGTATATGCTCGACAATTTCATGGGGAAACCCTTTGAAACTCAGTCGATCGCTGCCATTAGTGACGATCTCTATGAAATCGCCTACGATCAACCATTTCGATTTCCAGCCACATTTACCTTTGTCATGCGCGCGCTTTCCACGTTAGAAGGCTTGGGAAAAGGACTCGACCCCAATTTTAACTTTATGGAGGTAGCAAAACCTTTTGCTACAGATCTCATGGAAAACGGAAGTTCAAAAGATCCTGGTAGTTTGTCGGCAACTTTTTTAGGGGAGTTGAGCCGACAGGCTGCTCAAGTGGGTAACTCTGCCATTAGCTTGCCTCGCAAAATCGAAGATACAATTGCCAAATTAGAACGGGGCGATATTCGGCTGAGGGTGCGATCGCAAGAAACCGATCGCATGTTGCGGCGACTCAGTACGGTCGGAGTTGGAGCAATTTACGCGATTTTGAGCGCAACATTGATTTTGTCTGCTACGATTCTGTTGGTAAATGGCTGGGGTTGGGTTGCTGGATTTGCCGCCGCGATCGCAGGATTTTTTATCATTGCCCTCTTCAGACTCTTAATTCGCATGGATCGGGTCGAACGCATGTTTTAGGTATATTTTTTGCATTGATTTCTTAAGCTTATATTTTGAAATACCTATTTTCGATCTATGTTTCTATAAGCTATTTCAGATCACCAAATAGTTAAGTCAAGTCAACTGCTCAACATGAAGCGACTTTTTGCAGGAGAAACTGACACAGGTTGTGTCCGATCCGCTAATCAAGACTCGTACTACATCGATCCTGAAGGACGATTCTTCGTAGTGGCTGATGGTATGGGAGGACACGCTGGCGGTGAAGAAGCTAGTCGCATTGCTACCCAAGAAATTCGCGCTTATCTAGAAATTGCTTGGGATCAAGGTGAGACACCCCAACAGTTATTACAGCAGGCAATCTCTAAAGCAAATTTAGCGATCGTTGCCGATCAAAATGCCCACCCAATTCGCGGTGATATGGGCACTACGGTTGTGATTGTTATTTTTAAAGAGGCACAACCTTGGTACTGCCATATTGGTGATTCGAGACTTTATCGCCTCAGAGGCGCAAAGCTAGAGCAAATTACCGACGATCATACTTGGATTGCCAGAGCGGTTCAGACTGGGGCTGTAAACCCAAATGACGCCCGATCGCATCCTTGGCGGCATATGTTACTGCAATGTTTGGGCAGAGAAGATCTGAAGCCGATCGAAGCCGCACAAATCGATATTCACCCAGGCGATCGCTTATTGATCTGTAGTGATGGCTTAACCGAAGAGCTGAGTGACGATCGAATTGCCTACCATCTTAAATCCATTCGCTCTTGTCAGCAGGCAGCCAAAGCCTTGGTTGAAGCGGCTAAACTAAGAGGGGGCAGAGACAATATTACGGTTGTTATAATATCCAACGAGCTATCCGATTAAATCTCATCTTTGCTACATTCTGAGTAGCTTTTTCGTTGAGGATCTGATTAACAATGAATCGCCTCCGCCGAATTGGCTTTTTGCTAATAATTTTGACAACCTTAATTGCCGCCTTGTTCTTTTCCGATGGCAGTATTTTTATGTCCCTCGAGGCAAAAGATACCTTTGTCGAGGAAGCTTGGGGACAGGCTGGTTCAATCGCTTATCAAGCTGCGGCAAAAACGATGCGATCGCGCAACGGTCAAAGCTATCCTTTAAGTAATTCTCAAAAGCGCTATCTGCGCCGCTATTTTATCGATCTGCTCGATCGCGTATCTGTGGTTTACAACGCCACAATGATGGATCAGTGGGTGGTGGGTGGTAGAGCCGTGCGCTTTGGCTCCGTAGAGTCAGCCGCACAAACCTACTGCGATCGGATCTATTTACGCGATGCCTATAAGCCCGACGACCCAATTCAGTTAACAATCTTGGCGCATGAAATGGTTCACGCACGCCAGTGCGAGCAGTTAGGCGGCTTCGATCGGTTTGGCTATCGCTACTTTATCGAATTTCGCCGAGCAGGACAGATCTACGTGCGTAACAAAATGGAAAAAGAGGCTTACGACTTACAAAAGCGCTTTGCTAAAACTCTTTAACTTTCGCGGTCTAAATCATATCCTCTCCTTCATCGGAGGCTTTAAGGATTTATTCTTTCCTCTATAGGTATCCGTTAAGGCATGACAGTTTGGGCAAAGTAATCTGAGATTTTCTACTCGGTTATCTGTCCTATCTCCATTGATGTGATCTAGCTCAAGAGGGATAGGTAGACTAAGCCACTGATCGTTCATGCAATTTGAACATTTCCTACTAAAAATTCCTTCTTTGATTAGTCTGGACTTCAGCGAATAGGTATTGCGGTATGTAGAATCTTTAACAAGAATTTCAGTTAAAGAGCATTGTTTATGTGCATGATTGGTACAACCTTTAAGCCAACCTTGTCCTTTAAAATGCTGTGTATCAAGACTAAGGTGCTTGATTCGATCTTTTGTAACTTGGTAATTCCCACCAGTGGGGCGTAAACTCAACTTACCTAAAACTTGAGAAATCGAAGTTGATGCAGCGACAGCCTCAATAAAATCAGCTTCAGTGTACTTTCTTGGCTTCGCCATCTCAGAATTGATTAAGCTGGCATTGGTTTAATGGGGGTGGAGGGACTTGAACCCACACGACCTTGCGGTCAACGGATTTTCATTCTTCTGTGACTTTCATCACTGCCAGAGGCTTTAAGAATTGGACTCTCTCTTTACCCTCGTCTTTACGTTAGGGTAGCTCCCGTCGAGTCTCTGCACCTTCCTTATGCTATTAGCGCATCGCTAAAGGCTTTTAGGCTTGGCTCAGGATTGCCTTGTCTACTTGTATTCTAAGCAAATTTAGGTTTCCCTGAGTTTGAGAGCGTCCACTTAACAAATTTCTTTGCTAAGGCTCAATTTGCTTAAGTCCGTAGCGTCTACCATTCCGCCACACCCCCAAAGCTTTGATATTCTACACTAACTGATCGACCACTTGGCAAGTTTTCTAACAGAATTCATAGGGAACTTCAGTCAAAAGCTTACATTTCTATGAAGCTCCGTTATATCACCAACAGATCTGAGGAATTTGTGCGAGAATAAGCAATATTTGTATATTTAGTAACAGACAACTAAACTTCAAACAGAAGTAGAGGCCTTTTATGATAGTACAGACTCTTCAGTATTCTATTGGTGCTATCCGTGATGAAGCTAGACACCTTGTTGAGAGTGGCAGTCTCAACCGTCATCAACCGATCCATGCACTGTGCCGATTTTACCCAGATCGAGAATGGTGTCAGATCGAGCAAGAGCTAGAGATGAACCAGTTTTTACTACGCGATCGCATCTGCGATCTAGTCAGTCAAGAAGATTGGTCCTGCGACTAAACTAGATTTCGATCTGATTTTCAGATTTAGAATGCGAGATTAGGGCTTTTAAGATTTAAACTTTAATAGAGAAAGTATTTCTCATTGCAGATTCTAGTTGTCGTCATCACGTATAACTAGTACTTGGATTGTCATCAAATCGATAGAATGATTTAATGGAATCCCCAAGCAGTTTTCACCAAATTTTGTCAGCATCGAAGGGAGCGCACCGCCTTGAGGAGTAAGCCAGAGCAAAAATCGACACAAGACTTCAAGCAAATAGAACGCTTGAAACAGTTTGTCGATGAATCTGCTAGTATGCTGAACTTAGAGCAAGAAGTGGCATTGGAAAGGGGCATGTCTCAAGCAATCAAATCTGCGGTAATGGTGATTGGTGGTGGTGAGGATAAAGTCCAAGATCGCAAAATACTAAAAGCCTTTGTAGAAAACTCTGGCGGATCGTCAGCACGTATCGCGATCATCCCATGTGCTTCGCGCGAGCCTGACATTATCGGTCGCATTTATCATCAGATCTTTACTGAACTCCGTGCCGAATTTGTCGAGGTTCTAGATATTCGCGAACGTCCAAAGCAGACTGCCGAAGAAGCCGAAGAGTTAGTCGATCGCTTTACTGGCTTTTTTATGACGGGTGGCGATCAATTGCGTCTATGCGGGTTAATTGCTGAAACCCCAATGGCATTTGCTATCCAAGAAAGACTTCGCAAAGGCACAATTGTTTTAGCTGGAACCAGTGCTGGTGCTGCCGCAATGGGCTACCACATGATCTCTGGTGGTGGCAGTGGTGAGTCTCCCCATAAAGAAATGGTCAACATGAGCACGGGCTTGGGGATTTTGCCCGAAATTATTGTCGATCAGCATTTTCACAATCGCAATCGCATGGCACGTCTGATGACTGCGATCGCTGCCCATCCCGATAAGTTGGGTGTAGGGATTGACGAAGACACAGCCGCCATCTTTGAGCTGGATAATGTCATGAAAGTGATCGGTCGTGGCACAGTTACGGTGGTCGATCCTGGTGAAGTGTCCTATAGCAACCAGCTTTGGGTTAGCGATACCGCACCCTTAACCATTCATAATTTGCGCGTGCATATTCTTGGGGCAGGTGGCAGATATCACCTACTCAAACGCACAGCGATGAATTCAGTTATTTAACTTTAAGTTGGCTTTATCCGAAGCGATAGCCCTTGCCGTAAACGGTATGAATCAGGGAAGAAGCAGCGTCTGTGTCGATCTTGCGGCGCAATAGCCGAATTTGTGCAACGAGGGCATTACTGACTGGGGCATCTGAGCTATCTTGCCAAAGATGTCGATAGATCTGATCGTGGCTGAGTAATTGATTGGCATGGCGCATAAAGTATTCGAGCAATTGATATTCTTTTTCAGACAGGGCGATCGCTTCACCCTTACGGTAAACAACTTGGCTGTCGCGATCTAGCTCTAGATCGGCAAAAATCAAGCGACGGGTTTCCACGATGGGCGATCGCCGCAGCAATGCTCTGACTCTTGCCAATAACTCCCGTAATTCAAAAGGTTTCACTAAATAATCATCTGCACCACTATCTAGCCCTTCAACGCGATCGTCTAGGGTATCTTTGGCAGTAAGAAATAAGACTGGCGTACTGTCTCCCTGTTGGCGCAACTGGCGGCAAATCTCAACCCCCGATAACTTTGGCATTAGCCAATCTAAAATCAATAGGTCATATCCCCCTGTTTGGGCTAGCTCTAGTCCTCTAGTCCCCTCGTGGGCAATATCGACAATATAGCCTTGGTTGGTTAGCAGTCGTTGCAATGGCTCGGCTAGCTCCACTTCATCATCAACCAAAAGTACGCGCATGGGATCTCTACCGTTTTAAATACGTCTTAATTCATCAGCCATTGACCATGTTAAAACCTATGGGTAGTGTCAAAAATATAACAAAATCCCCGAAACGAGAAATGTTACTGAGGTTTGCACGCAAGAAAAATATTCTCCCATCGCTCTTGGGTGTCGCAACGCTTGCCTACACGGGCACATGTGCGTTCCTGTATATGCAACAGCGCCAGCTTATTTACAACCCAAGTCCTGAAATTGCTAGATTTCCAAGCGATCGCGATTATCGGTTGCCCTATGAAGATGTTTGGATTGCGATCGCAGGCTCTAACGAAAAAATTCATGGCTGGTGGTTTCCTGCGCCAGCTTTGAGCGAACCGCCTTCCTTGCCCAAAGAGCCGACCCTTGCGCTCAAATCTCCCAAAACGATCCTGTATTTGCACGGTACGGGTGGCAATATTAGCCATAACTTAGCAAGAATTGAGGGGCTGCGACAACTTGGTTTTTCTGTGCTTGCGATCGACTATCGGGGTTATGGTCAGAGTCAGGGCAATTTTCCCAGTGAGTTTCAGCTTTATCAAGATAGTCAGGTGGCATGGGATTACTTGACGCAGGTTCGTGCGGTTCCCCCACAGCAAATCATCATGTATGGCGAGTCGTTGGGTGGCGCGATCGCCTTGGATTTGGCGATTAAGAAACCAGATGCGGGCGGTCTAATTTTGCAGAGTACCTTCACATCAATGGCAGATGTGGTTAAGCAACCAACTTGGGCGAAGGTCATCCCAATCGATCTATTGCTCGACCAGCGCTTTGATTCGGTGGAGAAAATGCGATCGCTAAAACTACCCGTTCTCCTAATTCACGGACTCAAAGATAGTGGCATCCCAGCGAATATGAGTCAGAAGCTCTACGAACTCGCCCCAACTCGAAAACAACTATTCTTAGTGCCGAATGCCGAACATGCCAGAATTTATCAACCAGAACATTCCTATTTACAGGCTATTCAGCAATTTTTCAGTAGTTAAGTCAGGCAAAACGATGGGAATTTGTCACAATTCCAGCATGATGATATAAATAATTTCACCCAAAATATTTCAAATGCCTAATTTATATTGGGGATCGCATTCATTTTCTCAATAAAAATATGAGTATTTACTATCAAGAGTCTTTAGGACTAAGAAAGTGACTCTGAGCTTAGTAAACAGCGAATTTTTATTATTTATTTGCTTAATTATTTGATGGTATATCGCAACAAACGAACATATTAGGCTTAACTTTTATCATTTGGGGGTAGTAGAAAAATGGGGATCGTGCTAAACCAATAATCATTGCTCTACAAATTTTTTTCTATGCAAGAAATCTACCAACCAGTTTATTTATCAATGTTAGAGCTTTCAAATCATCCAAATTTGAATCTTTACATTCTAATTTCTGCTGGAATTAGTTTGAGTTGTTTTGCGACCGCGATCGTTCTTGCCATGAAGGGGAAATTATTATCGACCCAAAATGTTCGAGTTTCAGCTCAATCTGATTCTGAGCCGATCGAAGCAGAACATGAGTTTGAGTACGATCGCCAGTTTGTAAACCTCGAAACCAAAGTCTTAGAAAAAGTCTAATTACCCATCTAAAACTTCGCCCTAATTCTTTATCTGTAGGGGCGATCGACTTTGGTAGGGGTAGTGCCCCAATGCCTACCCCTCGACAGTTCGTAATCCAAAGGGGAATTGCATTGCCTTGAAAGAATTACCGATTCCTGACTAGAAATGCAAGGATTATAAGGATTATTTTGCATCGACCTCAAAGCTCATAAAATCATGGGCTAAGTGGGTATTCGCAAAGATTGAGCGAGCTTCTTTAAGTAAGTCGTCAAGCTGTAAAGCATTGCCTGGGGCATAGCGGGGGCTAAAGTGGGTCATGATTAAGTCATTTACCCCAGCATTGAGTGCGACCTGTGCTGCCATTGTGCTTGTGGAGTGGAGTCTCTGATAAGCCATATCGGAGTCTTGATGAGCAAACGTAGCCTCATGGATCAGAACATTGGCTCCCTTGGCGAGTTCTACGGCACTGTCACAATAAATTGTATCCGTGCAATAAACTACCTTTCGCCCTGCCTGTAGCTCTCCACAAAAGTCCTTGCCATCAAACTGACGACCATCGGGTAATGTCACCGTCTTGCCCTGCTTAAGCTGTCCAAAGATTGGGCCTGAGGGAATTCCTAAAGCGATCGCTTTTTGCACATCAAACTTACCTGGGCGATCCTTTTCTTCAATTCTGTAACCGTGGGCTGTGACGCGATGTTTGAGCGGCGCGCAACTCACGGAAAATTCATCATCCGCAAATACCAGACCGGGCTTAATTTTATGGACTTTGAGCGTGTAAGCTAGGCGCGTCTCGCTGTAGCGCAGGCAAGCATCAAGGTAGTCTGCAAGTCCTGTTGGCCCATAAATATCCATGCGACTGACATTGCCTGCCATGCCGCAGCTTGCTAGCAGTCCGCTTAAGCCAAAAATATGATCCCCATGCATGTGGGTGATAAAAATTTTACTGATCTGGCTAATTTTGACATCACTACGCAAAAGTTGATGCTGTGTACCTTCGCCACAGTCAAACAACCATACTTCTGCTCGTTGGGGCAATCTCAGGGCAATGCTTGAGACATTACGGCTGCGTGTGGGAACCCCAGAGCTAGTACCAAGAAAAGTGATCTGCATAAATAGTCAGTGTTTATGGGGCAGTTGTCAGTAATGGATAGAAAAGCTGAACGCTGGTAGCCGCTTTACGAGTGACTGACAACGGATATTCTTGATTAATCATCGACAACAATTTCAATGCGACGATTGGTTTTACGGCTATTGTTACTGTCATTTGGAGTCAGAGGACGACTTGAGCCAAAGCCGATCGCAATCCAATGATAGGTCTGTTCACCACGTAAGCGCATCAAGTAAGACTCTACGGCGGCGGCACGCAAATACGATAATGCCAAAGCCCCATTTTCATTATTACCCGCATCCAGATGCCCCATGATTCTCACACTTTTACCTGCGCTCATCGGTAACTGGGCGGCAATTTCATCAAGCAGCTTAGCGCTCTCGGGTCGAATTACGGCTTTACCCTGATCGAACAGGGCATCAGCGGTGAGGGTAAATTGCTGCTTTTTAAAACCAAAGTTGGGGGATGAGGGTTGCCAAATCCATGCTGGTTGCCACATGGCGATCGCTATGCCCAGAACTGCGGTAACCATGCCTCCAATGCCCAAAAACAGAGAACGTAGCAAAAAGGTAACCAATGGACGTTCAGTGCTTATGGATCTGCTGTCCTCAGCCATAGGTCTAACTGCTTTTTCTGCCATTTTTCACACCTCTGTACTGCAATCCCTTGTAATGCCAGCCAAATTACTAGGCAATCATAGGCTGTTCCGTGTAAACCCTATTCATTCTTTGCAAAAAAAACATGAATTATGACTGCTGGCTTAGCCATGCGATCGCGGCTTTAAGCCAAGGTTCGACGTCCTGTGACTGAATCAATGTTGAAGAGGTAGAAATCGCCCTCAGTGCCGCACCAATCTCGGTTGGGGTGTATCCTAAGGCAAGTAATGTCATCTCTAGTTCTTCTTGGACGACGGTCACAGCTGAACTAATCGTACCGACTTGGGCAATTCGCCAATCCGCTAGCTTAGATTTTAACTCAAGCGCCAGTCGCTCTGCTGTCTTGCTGCCTACCCCTGGTGTGAGGCTGAGCACGCGAGTATTGCCTGTGACGATCGCTCTCACCAAATCTTGAATACCCAAGCTATTCAGTAATGCCATGGCAACCTGCGTGCCGATTCCTGTAACGCCGATTAGCTGGCGAAACAGATCGCGTTCGGCTAAGGTGGGAAAACCAAACAAAACCATTTGGTCTTCGCGGGTCTGTAAATGCGTAAAGATTTGGACAATTTCGCCGACCGTAGCCAAGTTGCTAGCAGCGCTAGCCGTTACCTGTAGATCGTAGCCGACACCTTGAACGTCAAGGGTGAGCCAAAAACAGACAGGAGCCTTACGAGGTGACTCTGCCGCTCTACATGCAGCGATCGCCCCACGCAAATAACCAATCATGAGCGCCTCATGGTCGTCTCAGGGGAGGAAACTGAGGCAGTTTAACCGCAGCGAGAGAAGAAATCGTATTGCGCTTGTTGGCGATCGTAGCCGAGGTGGGTTCAAGGTCTTGATCTGGTGGCTCTACACTCGCATCGGAGAGGACTTGCATAAACTTAGGCATAGACACCTGTGATAACAAGAGTTTGGGTTGATAGGCATGTTGATTGAGGCTTGCCCGATCCAAGTTTTCTCGCTCTTGATTTTCTCTCTCTAAATTTTCTTGGATAGATGCTGTTGTATTTACCTCTGCTCTTTCACGCTCTTTTCTATGTACAGGCTCATCTAAAAGCCCAAATTCAGGGAGGGAGGGAATGGGGGTAGAAAGATTGGTAGCTCTAGTTACTGCGGGCTTGGCTAGCTCTGGCTTAAGAGAACTTGATGAAATTGCCGCGATCGTGGGGATAGGTTCTTGAGCAACTGGCATGATTTGCACGACGTTTTGAAGAGATTCGTCGCTGTGCGATGTAGGGATGGGATTTATTTTCTCTTCAGCTAGCTTAGCCACTGCCCAAGACTCCATCAGCGGAATTTCTTCTTTGAGCGATTCTGCTTCAATGTCTAGTCGCTTCTCATAGGCAGCCTTTAACTGGGAATTTCGATGCTGCTGTCGTTTTAGTCGTTCTTTCAATTCATCACAGTTTGAATTTGCTTGTTCGACCAAAGCCGACTTGATTTCCAGATCGTGTTCGAGTTGTTCGATGCGTTTTTGTAAGGTTTGAGTCAAAGCCTCTTGACACTCAATTACTTGTTGCGATAGCACGAGTTGTTCTTGGGCTTGGTATAGCAATACATGAATTTGTTCGTTTTGGGCATAACAACTTTTCAGTTCTTGCTCTAAACTGTCATGTTGAGCGACCAAAGACTCTGAAACTTGAGATCGCTCAACTTCAACCAATAAGGCTGCTTGCTGCTCTAATATTTTTGGCTCAGAGGTGGAAGTGATAATGTCTGGCTTAGATTCTGATTCTGATGCCGATAGATTGCCAAATTCAGACTGGCTCATGACTTGCCCTTAACCTAAAAACGACACAACGAACTATGGGCAAATAGTAACTTAAAATCTGATTTTTGTGCTAACACTTTCTGAAAAAAATAGACAAAATGTAATTATTTATCTCAGTCACCTCAAGGGTTTGGGCTAGCGAGATAAAAAAAAGACGTTTCAAAGCAAAGATCTGTATCAATTGATACTGAAATCATCGATTTAAACCATTTGAGGGAAACAATTCGTCTGAAAAAGATGCCATAAATCGTAAGTGATGGATTGTATAGACAAACCTCTAAGATTTAGTCAGTGTATTAAAAGTGGACGTAAGCTCCTCCAAAAGCAAAAGTTTCATCAGCCATTGCAAATTTTTATTTAATTCAACACTGTGGAAATTAACAAAGCGATCGTTGCTTATAAAGCAGGGAATGAGATTAGCAAAGCTTGGGCAGAGCGATGTAGCGATGAACTAGAAAGCCTAGGTAGCAAAGTTTTGATGGGGCCGAGTGGTGCTAATGATAATCCATACCCAGTTTTTATCGAGTCAATGCACGATATCGATCTGGCGGTTGTGTTAGGTGGAGATGGCTCCACGTTAGGAGCTTCAAGATATTTAGCACCCCTATCAGTCCCGATTTTGGCAATCAATACAGGTGGACACTTAGGATTTCTCACCCAACCTAGCGAGCATTGCCAAGACACTAAAGAAATTTGGCAAAGGTTGCTGACCGATCGCTTTGCGATCGAAAAACGCATGATGCTGCAAGCCCAAGTCGCAACCGTAGCGCCGAGCCTAGGAAATGTGGCGGGACAAAATTGCGGACCTTTTTTATGTCTCAATGAAATGTGCGTTAAGCCAGCATCACCCGATCGCATGGTGACAGCATCGTTAGAATTAGAGATAGATGGAGAGATAGTCGATCAATATCACGGGGACGGTTTACTTATAGCTACGCCTACAGGCTCCACATCTTACATTGTGGCGGCGAACGGGCCAATTTTGCACCCAAGCATGAATGCGATCGCGATCACGCCAATCTGTCCGCTTAGTCTTTCGAGTCGCACGATCATTTTACCGCCAAGGCTGAGGGTAAGCGTTTGGCCCTTGGGAAATGACGATCTGACCATGAAACTATGGATGGATGGGGTGTTAGCAACTTCGGTTTTACCTGGGCAAAAAGTTGATATTCGGATGGCTGATTGCGAAGCACAGTTTATAGTGCTGGGGGAAGATTACTCTTTTTATCGTGCCTTACGAGAGAAGCTCCTATGGGCAGGGGCAAGAGTACGCTATCAAAATCACCATCGCCAAGAGAAAGCACCTTAAAAAGCAGGGAAATTTAAGCGAACCAGATTGAGGAAAGACTGAACGCAAAACATCAAACACAGTGCAAAGGGAGAGGACAAAGATGCAGAGATCGTCAGGTGCAACACGACAATTAAAAGAGCAGGAACTTATGCTCAAGACCGTACTATCAAGCATTCCAAATGGCTTGATCTGTACCGATATGCAAGGATTGATTACGCAGATGAATCCTGTCGCTGAAATTTTGACTGGAATATCAGGTTCTGAAGGAATCGGTAAACCTTTAGAGGAATCCCTCAAAATTGTCGATCGCAAGTTAGGAAAACGCTTAACCAATCTGCTTGCAAAATCCGCACGCCAGAGAGTTGATTGGGCTTTAGACGATCTTGTTTCGATCGCTCGAAACGGCAATGAAGTTCCTATTTGTTTTCATGTAACCCCGATTAAAAGCGATCGAGGAGCCTCGATTGGTTTCGTGATTGTTTTAGAACAGACCTTGGAACGGGAAAATAAGCCTCTCGGAAGCTCAGATGCAGAAATCTATAATCTGTTCGCTGGGATGGAAGATTTTGTTTTTGTTATGAATACGGAAGGACGTTATCTTGAGGTTTTGTCGGCTCACTCTGAACTGAACAGTCACCTGCATCAAAAATCGAATAAAACACTACACGAAGTCTTACCACAACATCTTGCTGACTACTTTTTGAGTGAAATTTGTGAAACCGTTGCCGCGCAAACGGTCAAAACCATCGAATATGTTTTATCGATCCAAGGTAAGGAGGTTTGGTTCTCTACAACGATTACGCCTATATCAGAAGACACCGTCACTTGGATAGCCAAGGATATCAGCGATCGCAAGCAAACAGAACTGGAATTACACAGACTCAATCAGGTAATCGAAACAAGATTTCGACAACACACAGAAGATTTTCTTACCGTGAATTCTCAACTTGTCAATGCTTTAGAGGAGCGAGGGCGGATAGAAGCAAAATTAAGAAGACACCTCGAGCGCCTTGAAATGACCTATCAAATGGCATTCGATCTAAACCAAGCTACCACGCTCGATCAAGTGTACGCTGTTGCGATCGCCTCAGTCAGAAAGATCTTCCAATCCGATCGCTCTGCTATCTTAATGCAAGACGAACAAGGTCATGTTCGTTATCAGTTAGCCGATGGGATCAGTAAGGGCTACCAAAAAATTGCTGAAAGCTTTTTCATGAAACATTTTAGCCCCCGAAACACTGCGCCAAGAATCATTCCAGACATAGAACTCAAACCAGAACTAGCGCCTCTACGCGAAGCAATTCGAGCAGAGGGATTTAGAAGCCTTGGCGTTTTCACGTTGATCCACCAAGATCGCACCTTAGGAGAAATCGCTTTTTATTACGATCGCCCTTATAACTTTTCTGATGAGGAGATCCAATTAGCTAAGGCGATCGCCTCGTATATTGGCATGGCAATTAGCCGCAAACAAGCCGAAGAAGCTTTAAGAGAAAGTGAAAGAAGATATCAGGTCCTATTTAATAGCAAAGATGACGCCGTATTTGTGCATAGATTAAACTCCAAACATAGGGCAGAGGTATTTCTTGAAGTGAATGAGGCTGCGTGTGAATGTTTAGGCTATACCCGAGAAGAACTTTTACAAATGTCACCCAAGCATATTGTGGCGCCAGAAGCGACTCACTTTCCTGGAGCCGAAGTGATTGAGAGACTCTTATCCACAAAACAAGCCTTTTTTGAAACGATTCACGTTAGTAAAGATGGTAGAAAATTTCCTGTAGAAATTAGAGCAAATCTATTCGACTATAATGGCAAGCCTGCCATTATGGCTTTTGCCCATGATATCAGCAAGCGCAAAGAGATCGAAGAAGCGCTCCGCAAGAGCGAAGCTCGCAATCGTGCCATTCTCAATACACTGCCTGATTTGCTTTTACTACTAAAGAGTGATGGCACCTGTGTAGAATGCATAATGCCTTCTGCCCCTTCTACGCTCAACGAATGCGAGTATTTACCCGTTCGGAAGCACATCTCCGAAGTTTTACCGCCAGAGATTCTAGTTGAGCAGGTACAGATTTTCGATCGCGCGATCGCTACAGGAGAAGTTCAAATCTACGAACATCAGATCCCCAAGTTTGGCAGGCTTGTCTATGAAGAAGTGCGCGTTGCACCCTATGGTGAGGATGAAGTCCTGGTGATCGTGCGCGATATTAGCGCTCGCAAGCAAGCAGAGCAAGCTCTTAAGGAAAGCGAAGAAAAATACCGTATACTCTTCGATGCGATCGAAGATTCCGTCTTTGTACATCCGCAAGGGTCAGATATCAAGTTTCTTGAGGTGAATGATTCTGCCTGCCGTAGCCTTGGCTATACTAGAGAAGAATTATTAGTAAAGTCCCCTCGCGACATCATTCCACCCTACTTCCATACAAACTGTCCTAAATCTGTAACAAGTCCAGATGGAAGACATTTTGTGTTTGAGGTGATTCATGTTAGAAAGGATGGCTCAGAGTTTCCCGTTGAAGTCGCTGGAATGACATTTGAGTTTAAGGGCGAATCCATGGTGATGGGAATTGCTAGAAATATTAGCGATCGCAAACAAGCTGAAGAAAAGTTGCTTAAGAGTGAAGCTGCTTTGGCTGAGGCTCAACGCATTGCCCACATGGGTAATTGGGAATGCGATACGGCTACTGGTGAAATTACTTGGTCAGACCAACTATTTCAACTCTGGGGATTTTCGCCAGAGAATCTCGTGCCACACTCCGATCTCATTTTAGAACGAATGGATCCTGAAGATCGTGCGCGATTATTTCAAAAAGCTGAGGAATCCTTGAAAACCAATTCCTCATTTGAGATGGATTTCAAAATTCTTCTTCCAGATGGTTCTTCCAAGTGGCTTTACACGAAAGGTCGTCATGTCTTAGACAGTGATGGTAAATCTATAAAAAGTTATGGAATTACGCAAGATATCACCGAACGGAAGCAGGCAGAGGCATTGCGCTTAGAGTTAGAGCGAGAAAAAGAAATAAGCGCTCTGAGGGTTCGTTTCTTTTCAATGATGTCCCATGAGTTTCGCACTCCATTAGCTGTGGTTACGAATGCAGCCCATTTGCTCAAACTGACGAACAATCGCCTAGAAAACGAGTCCATTCAAAGACATGTAAATCATATCGAATCTAGTACAAAGCGTCTTATTGCGATCATGAACGATGTCTTAACGATCAATCGTGCTGAAGTCGGTAAATTGGAATTAAATCCCCAACCACTGCAAGTAGATAAGTATTGTCGCCAACTTGTCACGGAAATGATATTGAGTATCGGCAATCAGCAAAGGATTCAATATCATAACCTCTGTCATTTGCAAAAGGCTAATTTAGATAGACGGATTCTAGATTCCATTCTCTCTAACCTTTTATCGAATGCCTTAAAGTATTCGCCTGAGAATACCACGGTCATCTTGGAACTCGATTGTCAGCCTGCATCGCTCTCGCCTTCGCAAGCAAATCATAAAGCTGCAAAATCTCGGACTAAAGCCAAAGAACAAACCTATGTAATTTTTCGCGTTCGCGATCGCGGCATCGGTATTTCCGAAACGGATCGAAAACATATTTTTGACCCATTCTATCGGGCTAAAAACGCTGAAAAGTCTGAGGGCACTGGCTTAGGGCTATCGATTGTCAAGCAGTATGTTGAGGCGCATCATGGCAAGATTTCCATAGAAAGCGAGATTGGTGTGGGGAGTACGTTTACGGTAACCTTGCCACTATAATATGGCTATTCTAATCGGGGGGATTGGCAGAGCCATCATAGCCGCACATACCCATGCGCGGAGAATTGACAAGGGGCAATGGTTCACCATAATTGTCATGGGGATGATTTTTGGTATGCCGATCGCACAACAATCCCGATGTATCTTCTTCGAGCTGACATTCTATACAATTGTCTAGATCCTTTAGGCTTTTAGAACCACGCATCTCTAAATCTAACCAAAACTCACTTTAGTAGGCATCCTGAACCCTGAGATGGTAAAGCGTCTCAGTTGCTAACTTCCCTTGCTTGGCTTTCGCGATCGCTTCCTTGAGTTGTGGACAAGTAGTTAAGTGTTTGCCAACCACGCCCTTGGTCAATTCTTTATGGCAATAGGTACAAATTCCCTTTGTTTGTTTTCTTTGTGGCAAAATCTTTCTCCTGTCTGAATAAATTGGAAACTGGCTACTAACTAGAGTGGGTTTGATATTCAGCCCAAATACTTGATTTCATAATTATTGATATTACATACAGTTACCCTGACTTGTTAGCTATGGATGTTTTAAAATTAAGAACATAAGCTGTTGGCATTTGGGCAACAGTGCAAGATTTTAGGTAATTTTCTCTATTAACTTCCTATCTAAGCATGTCTAATCTCCCTTCTAATCCGATCGCGGTTGAATTGCCTTCCATAAAGGTTTTGATCGTGGATGATTCTGAAAGCGATCGCAAGACTTACGGTCGGTATCTCCGATCGAATCAGAACAGCAGTTATAGCATTTTAGAAGCCGAAACCTTAAAAGAAGGGATAGACCTATGGCGATCGCAAAACCCCGATGTGGTGCTGGTTGATGTTCAGTTACCCGATGGAGATGGGCTAGAGTTTCTAGAGTGCATGGGGAAAGACAACGCAGACTTGCAAATCCCTGCAATTTTGATAACGGGGCATGGTGACGAGCAACTTGCCGTGTCCGCGATGAAGTTGGGTGCAATGGACTATTTGGCAAAAGCCAACATCACGCAGGTTTCGTTGGTTCAGAGTCTGGGTAGCCTACTCGATCGGATTGCACTCTCTCGCAAACTAGTCCAAGCACAACACCAGGAGTCTCTAATTGCCCAAATTGCCCTCAATGTGCGGCAATCGCTTAACCTAGATGATGTTTATCAGGCGATCGTGCAGGAAGTTCGCGCCTTTCTAAATGCCGATCGCACGGTCGTCTATAAATTTAACGCCGATATGAGCGGACAAGTTGTTGCAGAAGCGATCGTCCCTCCTTGGCAGCCTTGTCTTTACGAGCATGTCGTCGATAACTGCTTTCGCGGCAATCTAGGTGGGGAATACAGACAGGGCAAGATCTTTGCTGCCTCAGATATCTATGCAGCAAACTTGACGGCGTGTCACATAACACTGCTCGAACGCTTTCAGGTGCGTGCCAATCTGGTTGTGCCCATCTTGCTACCTACTCCCAAGACAAATTCTCAATATTTATGGGGGCTATTGGTCGTCCACCAGTGCGATGCTCCGCGTGTCTGGGAAGATACTGACCTGCGCCTGCTACAGCAGTTGTCTGTGCAATTGGCGATCGCGATTCAACAAGCTGACGAATTAGAAACAAGCGAGCGCAAATTTCGCGCCATTTTTAATAATACGTTTCAGTTCACGGGGTTATTAACGTTAGATGGAATTTTGATAGAAGCCAATCAAACGTTTTTAGACTTTGGGGGGCTCCTCCGCAACGATGTCATCGGTAAAAATTTTTGGGATACCTATTGGTGGAAGATTTCGGAAGCAGCGCAAACCCAACTCAAACAAGCAGTTGCAAGGGCTGCACAGGGTGAATTTGTACGTTATGAAGTAGATGTTTTGGGGGTAGGTGGAATCGTTGCAACCATTGATTTCTCGCTACGTCCATTAAAGGACGAGACAGGAAACGTGATTTTACTGATCCCTGAAGGACGTGATATTAGCGATCGCAAGCAAGCCGAAGCAAAGCTGCGTCAGAGTGAAGAATTGCTACGCCTGACCATCCATAATGCTCCTGTTGGTATTACTACCCTCGATCTAAAAGGAAAATATTTAACTGTAAATCAAGATGTTTGCAGGATTTTTGGCTATTCTTCCAAAGAAATGTTGAAAATGACTTCGTTCGAGCTGACGCACCCCGATTTTATCGAAAGAACTATGACTTTGTTCGATCGGTTAATGGCTGGTGAAATTACAAACGGTCAACTTGAGAAACAGTACATCCATAAAAATGGCAGGATCGTCGATGCGATCGTGCGGGTTGGACTTGTAAGAGATATCCATGATAATCCCATCCAATTTGTTGTGGGAATAGAAGACGTCACCGATCACAAGCAAGCCGAAGCTGCACTCGAATCTGCCAGACTAGCAGAAGCTGCCAACCGAGCTAAAAGTGAATTTCTCGCAGTCATGAGTCACGAGCTTCGTACTCCTATGAATGCTGTCATTGGCATGACGGGACTCTTGCTTGACACCCCCCTATCTTCTCAGCAAAAGCAGTTTGTCGCAACGATTCGACAGGGCGGCGAAATGTTGTTGTCGGTGATCAACAAGATTCTCGATTTCTCCCAAATAGAGTCTGGACGACTTGAATTAGAAGAACATCCTTTCGATCTATCGGAATGTATTGATGAAGTTCTCGACCTCATGGCATCTCGCACGGCAGAAAAATCTTTAGAACTCTCGGCTTTAATCAACTCTGATGTGCCCCGACGCATTCTTGGGGACTCCACCCGCCTACGCCAGATTTTAGTCAATTTGGTCAGCAATGCGATCAAATTTACAGAGAAAGGCGAAATTGCGATTATCGTGAAATCTACTGCGATCGCACCAGACTCAAACATTCACGAATTGCACTTTTCTGTGCGCGATACGGGTGTGGGTATTACCCCCGAAGCGATCGGTAAGCTTTTCCAAGCATTTAGTCAGGCAGATAGTAGCATTACTCGCCGATATGGCGGCACAGGTCTGGGACTTGCGATCTGCAAGCAGCTTTGCGAACTTATGGGCGGTGAGATTCGCGTGATGAGCGAAGTGGGACAAGGCTCGACATTCAGTTTCTTTATTCGCGTGCAGGCGATCGCCACAGAACCAGAACCGATCGCGCCAGAGCTAAAGAACAAACGCATCCTGATCGTTAATGCAAATGCCACGCTCCGCCAAGCGCTCTCTCTGTACGCGCAATCGTGGGGAACGATCGTGCAAATAGCTTCCTCACCCTTAGAAGCATTGCAATGCATGGAATTTTCTTATTTTGATGCCGTCATACTTGACAGACATATGCTAGGAAGTAATAGCCTTGACCTTGCAAAAAACATCCAGGGGATTTCTCCTTCGTTACCTCTGATTTTACTGACTTTTCTAACGGAGTCCGAAGCGCCAAGTTCCCTTCGTTTTGCGGCATCTTTGACAAAACCAATCTCCAAATCTAAACTCTATCAAACCTTTTTAAACATCTTTGCTGTGGATACCTCCAAATTGCCAATCCCTTTGAAAGCTTTGCATTTAGATACAAGCTTTGCCAAGCGCTATCCCCTCCAAATTTTGATCGTTGAAGACAATCCCGTCAATCAGAAAATTCTTTTGCTCATGTTAGAGCGATTAGGTTACACAGGAGATGCGGTAGGCAATGGAATGGAAGCAGTAGTCGCTCTAGAAAGGCAGCCCTACGATCTCATATTTATGGACATCCAAATGCCTGTTATGGATGGGTTGACAGCTAGTTACCGCATTCGTGAATTAACCGATCGCAATCCTTGGATTATCGGGCTCTCGGCAAATGCTTTTAGAGAATCACGCGAATCTGCCATATCTGCGGGTATGAATGATTATCTGACAAAGCCACTGCAAGTTCAAGAGTTACTAGCAGCTTTGCAACGCGCTCCGCGAAGCTCGCATCAAAGTATGGATGTCATGGAGACGACGACCGATGATGCGAAAGAGATCGCTGAAACATCAGACGCATATTTACCTTCGGTCATTGATGCGGATGCCCTGGATAAATTGGAAGGCTTTATTGGAGAGGCATCTCTGGCTGAAATCATTCGCTCTTATTTAACAGAATCAGCGCAATCGCTGACAAAAATGAAAGTAGCTTTGAGTGAAAACGATCTGAAGACATTCGGGTTTGAAAACCACTCTCTAAAGGGGGGGAGCGCACTTTTTGGCGCCAAAAAACTTGTTGATTTGTGTAAAGAATTACAATCTTTCTACAAGCCAAATAGTAGTTCTGATAGCAATTTGGAATCGCTGCATGCCATTCTACAAAATCTCGAAGCGGAATATGCTAGAGTCGCTCAGGCGCTCAAATCAAGACTTTAGCTCTTTACGGCATCAATCGGGCAAGACGGGGGGATCAATTTTGCGCCACAAACCTTACAAAATTTAGCATCAACATCATGGGTAGACAACCCACAGTCAAAACAGGGTGTTTCTACTTGATTGCTCGTCTTGACTAGCTTTTTAAATAGTTCGCCAAGTTGGACGGGAATTAGGGCAATTCCTGTCAACACCATCAACACGGTTAACAATCTTCCTGCCTGAGAAGTGGGAATCACATCCCCAAATCCGACTGTAGTCATCGTTACAATAGAGAAATAAAAGGCATCTAAAAAGGTATGAAAGCCCTTAGGATTGCTTGTATGCTCAATTTGGTAAATTAATCCTGAATAGACAAAAATAATGGCAAACAGGGTGAACAGAATTCGCGTAAAAATTAGCCGATCCTCGTTCACAAATCTCCCCAGTAGCGATTTTTTGCTCAGTAAACGAATCAATCTTAAAATCCGAAACGAACGCAAGATCCGAATAAATTTGATATCTGATACGCCTAAAAAGAAGGGCAAAATGGCGACCAGATCGATAATTGCGTAAAGGCTAAAGAAATATTTTAATTTTTTTTCTGCACACCAAAATCGTAAAAGATATTCCAAGGTAAAGGTCGCGAGGATGCCGTTATCGATGATATCCAGCACATTACGGAGGGAATTGGGCAACTCATAGGTCTGTGCCACAAAGATACCCGAGGACAAAAGTACTAACAAAGCGATCGCGATCGTAATCGCTTCACCAATGGGGTTTTCTAAATCATCAAGGTAGTAGGCAATTTTTTCGCGCAGCAAGAATCTAGTCCTTATGTCTGAATGGATTATTTCTGAATAGATGGAGAAATTCTTCAATAGAGAACCCTCTAATGAGCTTCCATCCAAGTCACACATTTTTGCATCTCTCGTTTCATGGTGTCGCGATCCGCATGAAAACGACGACCATGTCCTGGCAATATCCATTCAAAGGAATAGTCCATTAACATCCGCATAGATTTTGTTGTTTCTGCCCATGAGTACCAGCAGGCATTGCGAAATCCGATTAACTGATTAAGATCTTTTGACCAAGCCAAGTGATCTCCTGTAAAGAGAAATCGATCGCGGTACAACAAAACCGTGTGACCTTTGGTATGCCCAGGTGTCGGAATTATGAGTAGATCGGGAGCTAGTTGTATGGGTTCTATGCCAGAGAACTGAATTTCAACGGAACTCGTGCCAGAGGTGATTTCGTCGGTATGGAGCAAGCGATCGCACCCGAAACGATCGTGAAATTTTTGATGATCGGCGACATCATCGCGATGCGTCAGGTAAAGATAGCGAATCCCACCCATTGCTTCTAGTTGGTTTACCAAAGGTGGGTTAAAGCGGGGCGAATCGATCAGGATATTTCCCTCTGATCGTTGGATCAAATAACTTGCTGCCCCAAAAGATTTTTCGGAGTGAAACCCACAATGATAGATATTTTCAACAATGGGAATGGGGAAGCTCTCTTGCGCTGCTTTAATGTCTGTGGGCTTCTCAACCGTTCCAATCGATGCAGTGGGGCAAGCCAATAGCGCCTGCATTGCCAATAATCTTCGATCGGGTTGGATGGGTTGATGATGTACGGCTGACTGTCCATCTACTGCGTGGAAAATCTCTGGTGCCATCCATCGGCAGGTATCGCAATCGATGCAGGTACTGTCTACATAAAAATCACCCTCGACATTTTGCGATCGCTTTTGACTTAGTTTTGCCATGGCTTCTTAGGTAATATCTCAAAAAATCTATACCAAATCCTGTAGGGGTAATCCCCCTGGGGTTGTCCTAGATACTAGGGGTAGGCACACACCGTCCACCACCCCTATATATGGTAATTTGTTTTTTGAAAATCTTCTTAACTAGAAATAAAGCGGGTGGAGGGAATCGAACCCTCAACATCTGCTTGGAAGGCAGGAGTTTTACCACTAAACTACACCCGCGTAGCGTATTTGAGTTTAGCACAAGATTAATCCAGTGCAAAAAACCACTTTTATTTTATGCCGTTAGAGAGGTAGGGATTTCCACCCCTAGGCTCCTCTCCTGCATCAAATCGTTTCCCCTAAAGCATTTTAGCTTTTTTCGATGGGTCTATATTCATCGCCAAGCACTACTTACCGCTAGCATTATTGTTGATAAAGGGACGCATGAGGAAATAGCCTGCCCCAAAAGAAGTCCCCACAATTAAAACAATTGTCAGAGCCAACCACCAACCATTCATACTGCCTGCTTGTGAGGCATCCTGTCTGTCAAGCCCTGAAACAATCTCTTGATGGGTGCTGGTTTTAGGTTGTTTTTTAGGCTTAAGGTTAGAAGTAAAAATTGCTTCAGATTGCGTAAAAGCATCGACCTCAAACATTGGCATTGCAGAGGCAGCATTTCTATTAGCCACTTCTTGCATTGTATGCGAGTTTTGATTTGACGGCTGGGATTGAATCGGTGTTTGAGGTTGAGCAAGACTTCTGGCGACGGTTTGCGCTACAGCTTGAGCCTGGGCTTGGGACTGTGCGATCGTTTGTGCCTGCGAGGTCGAGCGGATATTGGCGACAACTTCTGAGAGCTTGGTTGCGGAGGACGTAGATTGAGCCATAATCAATTGAATTCTTTGGGCTGATTGCGTAATTGCCTCAAATTCTTTGATTAATAGCTGATTGTGCTTGCTAAGCTGCTCGTTTTGAAGCTGCACGGTCGATAGCTGTGCTTGGGTTCTTTGTAACTCTGCTGCAAGCTCCCGATACACAGATATTGGCACAGAAGCCTGATAAGAAGATTGTGAAGACTGAGATTTGCTAACAGGATTGGCTTGCATAGACGGCTGCGAGGTAAACCACATAAATTTAGACGCAACTTTAGCATTGATTTGAGATTTTGATAAAAAATTTGCCCAAGCGATCGCTAATTTTTGATGACTTAGACCACTAGCACGAGATTTTGCCCAGCCCCTAGGTTCCCAAATCTGCGATTTTCAAGCCTATTTGCCTGAATGCCTTAGCCCTGAAACTGTAAAGACTTGTAACGGTAAACCATACCTTAAGTTTTAATTAACGAGGGTATGATTAGGTCAACAGTTTCATCACCGATAAATCAATGAGATTTTATACATTTGGTAATAATTTAAATCAGGGCAACAACAATTTTTCTGGTCTGAGGTTTTGGCTTACTACACTGTTTATCGTTTGGTTACTCAGTTCGCTCGGTCTAGGTTGGTTGGTTAACTCTGTGTTTGTTTTGATTGGTTTTGTGACGATCGCTCCCGTAATTGTGATTTTGGGCGTGCAGTGGTGGGTACGTCGAAGTATTGTCACCGCAGATTGCCCTGTCTGTGGAGCTACGGCAGTGGCAGCCAAGAACAGCCAGTTTCAATGCTTAAATTGTGGAGAACCATTGCAAGAGCAGAACAAACAGTTTGTCCGTCTAACGCCACCAGGCACAATTGATATTGACGTTCAAGTAGTTGAATAGGTTGGTTCGTTGCTAAGGGCGAGTTCCTTGACGCTTGTGGTAGAAGGCTGAGACTATTTATCGCGATCGAGGTTCAAGCTCTGCGATTGGCGAATTGCCTCTTGCAGCTCTTGACGCACCTGTCCGATCTTAAAACTCCCAACCAAGAGCTTTATGTGTGCAACAAAGGAATGATAAGACAAATTCTTTTGAGCAAGCATCTCCAGTTCTTGCTGTACGCTATCGATCTTGCCTTGCATCGCATAATTTAAAAGAACCTGTAGATCGGAAGCAGGTGGAATAGCCATTACCGCTTCAACAATTTGGCTCTCAACTTTGGGCGATTTCGCATCTGGTTTCTCATAAATCCAGTCAATCTCAAGATGCTTTGCGATCGCGTGATAAAGCTCTTCTGCGTTTATGGGTTTTAATAAAAAATCCTTGCTACCTTCTTCTAAAGTTGGCTTTTGCTCGTGACTAATTACACTAGCTGAGGTCACAATCACAACCGAATCTTGCAGGAGATCTGACTGTCGTAATTCTGACAAAAATTGCCATCCATCCATCACTGGCATTTTTAGATCGGTGATAATTAAATCAGGATTTTCATCATGTGCCTTGATTAGTCCCTCTGCGCCATTGGTTGCTTCAACCAATTGAAAGCCCAAAGGCTCTAGGAGACTGACAAAAACAGAACGATTTTCCCAACTGTCATCTACAACTAAGATTTTTCGCTGCTGACCAGAGTAACCAATAATTTTCCCAAAATTTGTCAAGGTCTTAGCTTTCGCCCAGTCATTGGCTAGGGAGCATTCTAGTTCAAATTTAAATACACTTCCACTGCCAAATTCGCTGCTAACATAAATACTCCCCCCCATCATCTCAACAATTTTTTGACTGATCGCAAGTCCCAATCCCGTGCCTTCAGTTTTATGCTGAGAAGATCCGACCTGCTCAAATGGTAGAAAAATCACCTCTAATTCATTAGGCTTGATGCCAACACCTGTATCTTTAATCTGAAAGAGTATCTTTGTAAAAGATGATGACTGATTGTGGCTTGAATCTTCGTGGCTATCATCCACTTCAACAGAAAAAGTCACTTTCCCTCGATCTGTAAATTTAATCGCATTTCCGAGCAGATTGAGCAAAACTTGGCGCAAGCGTTTTTCATCGGCAACAATTCCTTTGGGGAGATTTTTAGGTGGTTGATAAATCAATTCGAGACTTTTTTGATCGGCTCTAATCTTACAAATTTCGACGATGCCTTGCAATAAAGATGGAAGATGGCAAGGGTTTAGATTGAGTTCCATTTTACGGGCTTCAATCTTGGCAATGTCTAAAACATCATTAATCAGGGTTAATAGGTGCGAACCACAGTGATAGATCACTTCTAGTCCGCGTTGCTGTTCTGTTTGAGCTGTTCTCAATAAAATTTGGGCATAGCCTAAGATGCCATTAAGCGGCGTTCGCAACTCATGACTCATACTAGCGAGAAACTCGCTTTTGGCATTGTTAGCCGAGTCTGCTAATTCTTTAGCTTCTTTTAACTCGGCGGTGCGCTCCTCAACTCTCCGCTCTAGTTCCTCAAAGGATCTTTTTAACTCTGCCGCCATGCGATCGAAGGCACCAGATACCAAAGCGAGTTCGTCAGATCCAGTCAACCCAGTTCTAACATCTAATTGACCAGCAGCCAAACTGTGACTTGCACTCACTAAACGAGAAACTCGCTTGGTCAGAGTGCGGTGAAAGAAATACCAGAGTCCCAAACAAAATGCCAGCAGTGCCCCCCCAAAAACAAGCGATCCGTACAGCGAATTATTATAAGCTTCTTGTTTGGCATGGGTGAGATCGTACATGATAAATAGAATGCCAACCCTTGAGGGACGAATCTCTCCAGGTAAAGCCTGCAAAAGGACGGGGTATGAGGCAATGAGTTTTTGTTTGTCTTGGGAAACACCTACATCCCCTGCCATTTTTGACCGAACATCGACAAACCGCTGAATGTAAGTCATGGCTGGGGTTTCGTTAGCAGTGCGATCGCGTAACTCATAGCGATTGGACATCAGCACGCGATCGCGATTGTCAAGTAGCAAAACTAAATCTAAGTTAGGGTCACCACCCAGTTGGCTGATCACGATCTCAGCCTGTTCGACATCTGCCCTTCGATAGAGATAATCTAAAATTCCTGCTGTTTGGCTCCCAGTAATCCGCACGTAATGTCCCGCATTTTCTTCGGTCTTTTGAAAGTTTCGATTGGTTTCTTGGCTAAAAAAACCGATACCAAATAAGCTGCCACATAAAACCAAAATGGCAGGAATCGAGAATCTAATGGGATAGGGAAAGCGTTTCATAGCAACAGGAACTTGCTTCAGAGCTTGGCATTCTTGACAAAACGATCTTCTAAGATATCTTTGGGGTCGATCGCTTTGGGAATCAATTTATTTTCCACCATGATCTGAATCAAGCGTTGCATTCCATTAATTAGTGAAGGATCGGATTTATCGAGCAATTTTTGATTTTCTTGCAAATTGGGTTGTTGCAGACCTTTAAATGCCTCAAGAATTTGGGCAGGCGTTACCTTGGTACGAGGGGCAATACGAGCAGCCGCATCTTGGGGATTCTTCATGAAATAGTCCAGAGCGCGAAAGCGTCCATCAATTAGGGCTTGAATGGCATCAGAGGATTTCGCGATCGCCTCGTCTCGCACCACCAAGGTGTCCAAGATCTCGCCAGGAATTTGACTGCTATCGAAAAGTAGTTTCGCACCTGCTTCTTTAAGTTTGGCAACTGGAGCCCCAAAAGTTACAACCGCATCGACCTTCCCATCTTTATAGGCACGTTCGTGCTCGTTAAGTTCCAAAGAAACAATCTTGACATCCTTCGGTGACATTCCATTTTTTTCAAGGGCGCGAGCGACAAAAAACGCACCTAAAGCCGTAGATTCAACGCCTACACGCTTCCCTTTTAAAGCAGCCATGTTTGCAATCTCTGGTTTCCCTAAAATCACATCCCCTCCATTCGAGTAGTCCATGATCGAGACAATCCGAACATCTCCTTGCGTTGCTGCCAGCACGATCGCTTGATCGATTGACAGACCAGCTCCTTCAATTTCGCGATTGCGGTAGGCTTTCACCTCTTCTGTTCCTGAAGGATAGTCTACCAATCGAATCGGTTTACCCTCGTAATAGCCTAAACTGCGGGCTAGGTAAAGAGTTTCATAGCCAGTCCAGAGATTGCTGCCAATCCGAAGTGGGGAGGATGTTTGAGTAAAGCAACTTGTTAGAACAACTGCAAGTATGCCAAGCATTACACCCCAAAACAATTGTCTGATTTTTGCGAATTGCCAAGTCCTTAAAACTTTACGATGTAAGTTTTTTAATTCTAAATGTAAGAACTTCATTCCCTCACCCTTCACCAAGTAGTTTAAATTAAATCAAAAAGTGCTTATCCAAGCTGTTTTTAGCAATAGAATGCTGTAACTAGCTTTTATCTTTTTTATATTGGTAGTATTAAAGATTTTGTATACCCCAAACGATTAATTATAAGGTAGCATAATTCAATCAGATATATGAAAATTTTCTAACAAAGGGAAATCCAATCTAACTCGCTTGGGTATAGCCCATCGAGAAAGATTAACTAGGCGCGAGAGCAAGCAAGTACGATCGCTTGTGAAGTGATTTTTAAAATAAATTTACCCCCATATTTGATCGTGACGAATACAAACCCCAGTACCATTCTGATCGTTGATGATAACCCGGCTAATCTTGAAGTTCTTTACGGAGCTTTAAGTAATGAAGGATATAGCATCAGGGTTGAAGTTGATGGAGTCAATGCGATCGATCAGATCGACCTCAACGCTCCCGATCTGATCTTGCTGGATATCATGTTGCCTGGTATCGACGGATTTGAAGTGTGTCGCCGACTTAAAGGAAACGAGAAGACCAAGGATATTCCTGTCATCTTTATGTCGGCTTTAACAGATACTGCGGATAAGTTAACTGGACTTGACTTGGGTGCTGTGGATTACATCACGAAACCTTTTCAACAGGAAGAGGTTTTAGCGCGGGTTCGCCTACATCTGCAACTGCGGCAGCTAATGCAAACTTTAGCATTACAAAATCAAGAGCTTAATACGCTAACGGAAAAACTAGAAGATCGTGTTAGAGAACGAACATTAGCTTTACAACAGAGTGAAGAATATTTTCGTCAACTAGCGGAGAATATTGAAACTGCTTTCTGGATGACCAGTGTTGAAACCAATATAGAAGAAGATAAAATTATCTATAAATCTCCAGCCTATGAAAAGATCTGGGGTCGTTCCAAGGATGAAGTCTATCAACCTTCATCCAACTGGCTATCAACGATTCATCCAGACGATCGCGATCGAATTTTAGCTGCTTTACCCAAACAGGTATCAGGGGGGTTCGATGAAGTCTATCGCATCCTGCGTCCAGACGGAGAAATTAGATGGATTCGCGATCGGGCTTTTCCCATTCTCAACGAACAGGGAGAACCTTATCGCATCGCTGGAATTTCCGATGATATTACAAAGAGCAAAGAAGTTGAGAAGCTGTTAGCAGTTCAATATAAGATTGCAACGGTCTTAGCTGAATCAACAAGTTTTAATAAAGCAGCAACCAAAATACTTCAAATCCTCTGCGAACAGATGACCTTGGATGTAGGCGAACTATGGCTTACCAACGCACATCCTCATGTTTTACGACTGATGGCAAGTTATACTACGCAGGAAACTGATGTGGATGAACTCATACAAAGTCACAACCAAATGTCGATTGAATATGGTTCTGGTTTCATTGGAACTGTTTGGGCGGAAGGAATCGCTAAGTGGGTTGAGATCGATCGATATCCTAACTTTCGTAACGCAGAAGCAGTAAAAAATGCAGGATTAAACTTTGTGTTTTGTTTTCCTGTTCCAGGGGAAAATGATGCAATTTTAGCGGTAATTTCGCTGCTTAGTCGTGAGTGTCAGCAGCCTAGTGCCGAGCTTTTAAATGTGATGCTTGCGGTGTGCCGACAAATTGGACAATTTATAGAAAAACGTAGAACGGAAAAACAACTTCAAAAGCAAAATTGGCGAATGCTCCTCCTTTCAGATTTAGCCCTCCGCATTCGTCAGTCGCTGGATCTCACGGAAATTCTTAGTACTTCTGTTACTGAAATTCGCAAGTTTTTAAATACCGATCGCGTACTGATCTATCGCTTCTATCCTGATTGGAATGGCACCGTAGAAGTGGAGTCAGTAGGTTCCAAATGGATATCTTCTCTTGGTGTCAATATTCAAGACACTTGCTTTCAGTCAGGTCAATGGCAAGCCTATCAAGAGGGTCGAAAAATGGCAATTGACAATGTTGCTAGCTCAGGCCTCAGTGACTGTCATAAACAGCTCTTAGCTCGTTTTCAAGTCCAAGCAAATTTGGTGGTTCCCATTATCGAAAACGAGCATTTGTGGGGACTGTTAATCGCTCATCAATGTTCTGCATCTAGACATTGGGAGTCTTTTGAGATAAATTTACTCAGCCAACTTGCCGATCAAATTGGTATTGCGATCTCGCAGTCACGATTGCTTGCCCAAGAGAGAGAACAACGCGAACTTTTACAACAAAAAAATAATGATTTAGAGATCGCGAGGAAGGAAGCCGAAGCAGCAACGGTGGCAAAAGGTTCTTTCCTCGCAACGATGAGTCATGAGATTCGCACCCCCATGAATGCTGTGATTGGAATGACAGGTTTGTTACTCGACACCACCTTAAACAGCCAACAACAGGATTTTGCTCAAACCATCCGTAGTAGCGGCGATCACCTGTTAAATCTGATTAACGAGATCCTCGATTTCTCTAAATTAGAAGCGGGAGAAATGCAATTAGAAGTGCTTGACTTTGATATAGAAACCAGTATCGAAGAGGTCGCGGAAATCTTAGCTACCGTAGCACAGACAAAAGGACTAGAGCTTATTACGTTTATCCATTCTGATGTGCCAAAATGCTTGCAAGGAGATGTCAGCCGTTTGCGTCAGGTTTTACTAAATCTAGTCAATAATGCGATCAAATTTACCTCTAGAGGAGAGGTCACAATTGAAGTTAGCTTGTTGTCAGAAGATGCGATTACTGTTGCTCTCCGTTTTGCCGTGATCGATACAGGTATTGGCATTCCTGCTAAAGCTCTGTCAAAACTGTTTCAGCCCTTTACACAAGTTGATGCTTCGACAACGCGTAAGTATGGGGGGACAGGCTTAGGCTTAGCGATCTGCAAGCAAATCGTTGAGTTGATGGGGGGTGAAATTCATGTGGAGAGTGAAGAGAATTATGGTTCGACCTTTTGGTTCGAGCTTCTATTTGAAAAGCAATCTGAATGTCCCACAAATAATTTTGGAGTTGATATCCTTCGAGGTATGCGAGTTCTTGTTGTAGATGACAGTACGACCAACTGTCGCATTCTCAATCATCAACTTAGTTCTTGGGAAATGCGGGTTGATACGGTCGAGCATTCTGTTGAGGCGATCGCTTGTCTTAATCGGGCGGTCGAAATTGGAGACCCCTATGAACTTGCCCTGCTAGATATGCAAATGCCCGATCTAGATGGGGAAAGTTTAGGCAAGCAAATCAAGGACTCGCCAACACTCCAAAACACCCATTTAATCATGCTTACATCGCTCGATCAAAATGGTGCTGCCAAGCGGATGCTTGAGATCGGGTTTGACTACTATCTGCGAAAACCAGTGAGGAAGTTGAGACTCTTAAATTGCGTTATTGATGCAATTACAGGCATTCGACGAAACTCTAATTTGAATCAAATTAACCAAAATCTGAAAAAAGCTGAGCCAATCCCTCCCTCTAAGCTCAAAATTTTGTTAGCAGAAGATAGTCCCGTCAACCAAAAGGTCGCCATCAATCAGCTCCACAATTTGGGTTTTCATGCTGATGTAGCGGCAAATGGCAAAGAGGTGTTAGAACTTCTTGCTCAAATTCCCTACGACATTATTTTAATGGATTGCCAGATGCCTATCTTAGATGGCTATGAAACCAGCCGCAAAATTCGCGATTTGGAGGCTGAAGCCCAAAATAAATCCGCTAAGATCGTTATTATTGCGCTTACAGCAAATGCGATGAAAGAAGATCGCGATCGCTGTCTGGCTTCAGGCATGGATGACTATCTCAGCAAGCCAATTCGCAAGGAAGATTTGGGGATCAAGCTTTCTTACTGGAGTGAAGTAATAGCACAGATAGGAGGAATAGCTTCACTGAATCCCAACCCTTATGAAAGATCGAACTCAGTTATTGAAGAGATTGATAATATCGCTCAGATAAATCCAGATGAGAACGATCTAGAAATTGACTGGAAATATCTGGATGATATGTGTAGTGGCAACGAAGCATTTAAGCAGGAATTGCTCAAAGCCTTTGTGGGTTCTTTACCCGAACATTTAGATGCACTTAAAGCAGCGATCGCTGAGTCTCAGTATCTTGAGATCGAGCGAGAGGCACATTTCCTCAAGGGAACAAGTGCAGCGATCGGAATCAAAGGCATTGCTAAACTAGCGGCAATATTTGAAGATCGAAGCAAACAAGCACAACTCCCTGACAACGCGACTTTGCTTTTTGAAAAGATTATTTTGGGGGTCAAAAAGATTGAGGAGCTTATTTAGCTGAAACCATAAATTCGCAGGATAGAAATATTTCCATCTCGATTAAAGTATTTATAAATTACTTCTCTTGACATCCAGAAATAGTGTAATACTTAATATCAGTAAAAGCCAACATCTTACTATCATAATAGGTTCTTTCTATGATGCGTCCTCAGACACTTGCAGAGATTTTGACTAGCGATCTTCCTGGTGTTATTGCTGACTCTCAAGGAATTATTGTTGATGTCAACGAGCATTTTGAGCAATTTACTGGTTGGGAAAAAGACGAGATAGTAGGACAGCTAATTTCAGTGATTTTGCCAAGCTACTTTCGCGAATCTCATCATATGGGATTTTCTCGGTTCAGTGCCACAGGTGTCGCAACCATTCTCAATCATCCGTTAGAACTCAAGGTCATAACCAAAGACGAACGTGAGATTCTTTCGGAGCATTATATTATTGCGGAGAAACAGGACGAGCAATGGGCGTTTGGGGCAACGCTGCGATCGCTCGAATCTTAAGGTTTAGTTACTACTCTCAAGATCCATATCCATGAATCCTACCCCTTCTCAAATTCAGGAACTACGAGCGACCCTTGGGAAAATGGAGGTTGCCTTAGGTGCTGTGGATAGTGCGATCGTGTGGACGAATGCTCAGGGACGCATTCAGTGGTGTAATAAATCTTTCGATCTCCTCGTTGGTCGCCTACATATTATGATTCTTGGCAAAGAGTTACCACCCCTTTTGCCTTTGTACCAAGATGGGTCTCTCCTATCAGATGAAAACTATCCCTTAGCTTTAGCAATCGCACAAAAAGGCAAGGTGAATAAAAATTATGAGTTTTACCAAGGTGAAAAAAGGTTTATTCTCGATATCACAGCTACCTTTGTCGAAATAGGTAGCGATCTCTCCAAAGAAATTAGTGTAGTTTTAGCTATTCAAGATATTACCGAAAAACAACTCACTCAAATATTACTTCAGCAAGCCAAAGATGAATTAGAGGAGAGAGTTCAACTTAGGACGCAAGAATTAATTGAAGTCAACCAACAGTTATATCGACAAAACCAAGAACTTCTAATCGCTAAACAGGAGGCAGAGTCTTCTAATCAAGCCAAAAGTGCTTTCCTCGCCACGATGAGCCATGAGATTCGCACACCGATGAATGCCGTGATTGGCATGACGGGTTTACTCCTTGATACTGAGCTAGATGCGCTGCAACAAGATTTTGCAAACACGATCCACAATAGTGGGGAACATCTACTAACCCTGATCAATGAAATTCTCGACTTCTCTAAGTTAGAAGCAGGCGAGATGCAATTGGAGGTTCTAGATTTTGAGATTGAGTCTAGTATAGAAGAGATTGCTGATATTTTAGCCAAACCCGCTCAAAGCAAAGGGTTAGAGCTAGCAACATTTATCCATCCAGATGTCCCCAAGTTTTTACAAGGAGATATTAGTCGATTGCGCCAGATTTTATTAAATCTGACGAATAACGCGATTAAATTTACAGTTCAAGGGGAAGTCACGATTGAAGTCGCTCTAGAGCATGAAAATGACACCTCTGTCGTCTTGATTTTTTCGATCGTTGATTCGGGGATTGGTATTCCTCTTGCGGCTCAGTCTAAACTGTTTCAGCCCTTCATTCAAGTTGATGCCTCAACAACCCGACAATATGGAGGGACAGGCTTGGGCTTAGCGATTTGCAAGCAACTGGTCGAACTTATGGGTGGCAGCATTTATTTAGAGAGTGAAGAGAATAAAGGTTCGACATTTTGGTTTACTGTTCCTTTCCAGAAGCAATCTAATATACAGCTTCATCATCTCGGAGTGGAAAGCCTTATAGGGCTTAAGATTTTAGTGGTTGATGATAGTATTACGAACTGCAATATTCTTTATCACCAATTAAAATCTTGGGGAATTAAGGTCGATACGCTGATTCAATCTACCGAAGCTATACCTGCTCTCAACCATGCTGTTGAGATAGGGCAACCCTATCAAATCGCATTACTTGACATGCAAATGCCCGAAATGGATGGCGAACAGTTAGGAATCCAAATCAAAAACTCTCCAACTATTCAGAATACGCACTTAATCATGCTCACATCGCTCGATCAAAGCGGTGCAGCTAGCCGCATGTTAGAGATTGGCTTTGCGGAATATCTCTGCAAACCCGTACGCAAGCTTCGTTTGTTAAATAGTCTCGTCAATACGATCGCTGGCATCCAACCCAAACAGAAACTAACAACAAAAGAAACTAGCGAGATGGGAATTCGCACGCTATCAAAACTAAAGATATTGATTGCTGAAGATAGCCCCGTCAATCAAAAGGTAGTACTTAACCAACTGCATAATTTGGGCTACAAGGCAGATGTTGTAGCAAATGGACAAGAAATTCTAGATCTACTAGAGAAAATTTCCTACGATATTATTTTGATGGATTGTCAGATGCCGATCTTAGATGGTTTTAGTGCTAGCCGTAAAATTCGCGATCGCGAGGCTTTACCGAATCACTCTGGGTCAAGAACGATCGTTATTGCCCTGACTGCCAATGCCATGAAAGAAGATCGCGATCGCTGTCTTGCCTCTGGCATGGATGACTATCTGAGCAAGCCCATTCGCAAGGAGGATTTGGGGATCAAGCTTGCCTACTGGGGGGAGATTCTCACGCAGTCAGGGCAAACGGTTGCGCTGCTTAATAGCCCTAATGGAAGTTCGAGATCGGAGGTCGAGCGTGTTGCTGAGGTAGATGAACCCACGGAGGTAAATTCGGACACAAATGAGCTAGAAATTGATTGGCAATATCTCGATGACATGTGTAGCGGTAATGAGGAATTTAAGCAAGAATTACTCAAAGCCTTTTTGGGCTCTTTGCCCGAGCATTTAGCGGCATTGAAAACTGCGATCGCACAGACTCAATATATTGAGATTGAAAGAGAAGCCCATTTTATCAAAGGAACTAGTGCCGCGATTGGGATTAAAGGCATTGCCAAACTTGCTGCTATGCTCGAAGAAATGGGCAAAACTAGGCAATTGGCTGAAAATGCTGTAACGCTTTTTGAGGGTATTACCCATGGGGTAGAACAGATCGAAAATCTGGTTCCAAGCTAATTTCTTAGCCAGTTCTCTAAGGATTAATAAATGATCCCGTTCGCTTGCGAACGAGGTCATTTATTTTCATGGGAAAGATCTACTTCGCACATTCAAATAACTTCAAAATGGGCTCTTGCTCAGCAGGATTTGTGATGCTTTTTGCGAGTTCCATTGCTCGATCGTGTCGTCCTACCGACCAATAAAGTCCAGAGAGATCGGCGATCATTCTTGGGCGATCGCTCAGACTTTTATCGCTATTCACAATCTCTAGACCTCGATCTAGCACGTTACCTGACTGTTCGGATTGACCCACTTCCGCATAAACCGCAGCTAGATTTGTAAAACCAAAGACTTTCTCTAGGGGGCGATCGAACGAATTGACAATTTCCTCAGTGAGTTTTAGCACTTCGAGCGCTTTTTGGGGTTGCTTGCTAAGATTATATTGCTTCCCAATTTCCACTAATGTCACAGCTTGATCGAGGGAATTAGGCAGAGACAAGAGCGCTTTAAGACCTAGATCGAGCGTTTTTGTTGCTTTGTCTAGTTGACCAGCTTTAACATACTTACTGGCAACGCCAATCAAGGCAACGGGTTTTTCAATTGAAGCTGAATCGATATTGTCAATTACCCGAATTGCCTGATCGTATTGGGCAGTGCCGATATATTTACTGGCGACCAAAGCCAAGGCACGAGGTTTAAAGACTGCTGCTGGCAGTTCAGTGGGGTTTTCCTTTGAATCTTCCTTTGAATCTTCCTTTGAATTTTCCTTAGGAGCATCTAAATTGCTAAATGCATCGGTTAATGAAGCGATCGCTTTAGCATGTTCGCCAGACTCAGCATAGGTTCCAGCAATTTCAGTTAATGCCCTTACCTTTGAAGTTGTATCTTTGATTTTTTGAGCGTATTGGATACTCTGGACGATCGCTTGTTCGGTCTGATTGGGTTGTTTCATCTCATTGAAACCACTGGCGATCGCAGCATAGGCACGGGATTTGACATATTCATCGGGCACAGCTTCAGCATAGTGTAGGGCATCTGCTAGCAGACGACTTGCTTTGTCCGTTTGACCGATTTCCTTGTATTCGTGCGCGATCTTAATCGTGGCAAAAATTTGATCCGTACTTTGGGTAAAGCCTTTGACTAGGTTCAGTGCTCGATCGAGTAACAGCGATGCTTTTTGCTTTTGGGCGGCTTTGGCATAGTAACTAGCAACCTCAACCGTAGCGTAAGCCTGTACGGGTGGGTTATCAATTTTGGGCAGATACTCAATGGCATTGTCTAACATCTGAGCTGCTTTATTTAATTGCTTCGCTTCGGTATATTTTGTGGCAATTTCAGTCAGCGAAAAGAGTTGATTTTGCGGATCTCCCTCCGTTGACTGCACAAGCGAAAAGTAGCAAGTAAGCGGAATCCCTTGAAATTTAGGCTCGGAATTTAATGAAAGCCTTGTGTTACTTACTGGCTTAACATTATTTTTAGGGTTGAAACTCTTTATTTCTGGACGCTTAATGGAATTTTTGATGGGAAGTTGTCCCGCACTTTGTGTAGGTACTAAGGGTGTCTGAACCGGTTTTGCTGGATTTAGCGTCTCGGCATTCACTTGAGCACTGCCCCATGTCCACAATAGGAGTATTGCTAGGCAACCTCCCAAAATACGTTTCCAGAACTTTCGCATAATAAATTTCCTCATTTGGAATGAACTGCCGAAGCCCCAGCCTAGGGGTTGTTGATAAATGTCTGAGAGTATTAATGGAATCAAGAGCAATCTTCTTAAATCTTCTTAAATCCTTAAACTCAAGACAATACCAAAGATTTAGAACATTAAGCCTAAGGATTTTACCCAACTTTAACGCTTGTCTATCTATAGGCAGAGAATGTAAAGAAATATTGCAATTCCTTAAGGAAACTGTTACATTTTAAGGCGTAGAGTATTTGAGTTAAACATTTAAGTCTTATGTCAAACGATAATCGCAACACTTGGAATTGGGGTTTTACATCTGGCGCAGAAAACTGGAATGGGCGTTTAGCCATGATCGGTTTTGTCGCAGCGCTAACAATCGAATTGGTCAGTGGTCAGGGCGTTTTACATTTCTGGGGTCTAATCTAGTTTCTAACTAGGTAAATATTTCAAACGTTCTAGTTCGCACCAAGCCCTCATCACAATCCATAAATTTAAATCCGCTTGTTTAGGCAATCTGCTTGAATAGGCGGATTTATGCTATAGCAATTCTAAATGAGTTGTAATTAATTTGTAGCGCAGGCATCTTGTCTGCAATGGCTTTCAGTCTTTATTGCGTTCGCAAACAATTAAGGCTCGCTATGACATTGTAGAGACAATTCGTGAATTGTCCCTACATATAAATCAAAATACAAATTAAATAGGATTGCTATATTGTTTTAAGAACGCCTAACAAGTTTTTAATTTAATGAATTCGATCGCGTTTGAATTTTTATTCATACTTTTATTGGTAATTGCGAATGGCATATTCTCAATGTCAGAACTGGCAATTGTGTCAGCGCGTAAAGTCCGCTTAGAACAATGGGCAAAAGATGGAAATCGCAAGGCAAAAGCTGCCTTAGAACTAGCAAACTCGCCAAATAATTTTTTCTCAACTGCACAAATTGGTATTACCTTAATCGGAATTTTGAGTGGTGCTGTGGGTGGTGCCGCAGTAGCGCAACGACTCAAAGATGCGCTCAACTTAGTTCCTTTTTTGGTTCCCTATAGTGACACCATTAGCTTTTCTGTAGTAGTGGCGATTATCACTTACCTATCGTTGGTCATTGGCGAACTTGTCCCTAAACGTCTCGCACTAAGTAATGCCGAACAAATTGCCTGTACTGTCGCAATTCCCATGCAATGGCTAGCAAAACTTGGAACGCCGCTCGTATACCTGTTAAGTGGTTCCACGGATGCTTTACTGCGCCTTTTAGGGATTCAATCAACCGAAGAAGACCCCGTTACCGAAGAAGAAATTAAAGTCCTCATCGCTCAGGGTGCAGAGGCTGGAACCTTTGAGGAAGCAGAGCAAGAGATGGTAGAAAGAGTCTTTCGGCTAGGCGATCGCCCGATTAAGGCTCTGATGACTCCTCGCACAGAAATTGTATGGCTCGATCTAGATGCACCCTTTGCTGAGATGCAACAGGAAGTGATGGATAGTGTCTTTTCTCGATTTCCAGTCGCCAGAGAAAATCTCGATGAATGTTTGGGGATTATCCAACTTCGAGATTTTTTAACGGCTTGCATGGGAAGTACAGAAGTTAATCTTGAAGCCTGCATCCGTCCTCCCATCTTTGTGGCGGAGAATACCCGTGCTTTAAATGTTTTGGAGCTATTTAAACAGACGGCAAGTCATATGGTACTGGTTACCGATGAGTATGGCGGGGTTGAGGGGTTAGTGACGATTAACGATCTGCTAGAGGCGATCGTGGGTGACTTACCTTCTTCCGATCCGCAAAATGATAGTCAAGTCGTACAAAGAGAAGATGGTTCATGGCTATTAGATGGTATGCTCTCTATCGATCGCGTCAAAGAGATTCTAGATATTGAAGAATTTCCAAGCGATCGTGAGGGAACCTATCATACCTTGGGCGGTTTCATCATGAACTATTTGAGACATATTCCCGCCACTGGAGAACACTTCAACTGCAATAAGCACCAATTTGAGGTAGTAGATATGGATGGTACGAGAGTAGATAAGGTGTTAGTTACACTGATTTCATAAGTACCTGATAATGGCTGAAGTCGATGGAGTTATTTTAAGACTTTCATAGTCGTGCGATCGCATATTTTAGATTTGGTAAGATTGCAATACATTGACTGCTCTAAAATCATCGTATTAATTCTCTATGGCATCTAAAACCTCCTCACTCCAGCAAGTTTCAGGCGATCGCGCGTTCACCCTTGAAGACAGTCTCGCGGCTTGGGATGGGGATAATGGCAATGGCAAAAGCAAACACAAGTCGTTTCAATTACCGGGTGCCAAGCCGCACTACAATCCCGATCGCCCCGGTCAGGTAGAACATATTGGCTTAGATTTGGTTGTCGATATTGCCAAGCTTACAATTACTGGAACTTGCACGATTCGGATTAACCCCGTGCGCAGCGGAATCACCGACCTCACCCTAGATGCTGTCAGTCTAAGGATTGATGGCGTTAAGATTGGCAAAGTCGCGCAGCCCTTTGAGTATGATGGTGAATTTCTCAAGGTCAATCTGTTCGAGCCGACTGTGGCAAATCAGCCGATTACCCTAGCGATCGCCTATGCCGCCGTCCAGCCCCAGCGCGGTATTTATTTTGTTACGCCCTCCGAACATTATCCCAATAAGCCCACCCAAGTCTGGACGCAGGGCGAAGATGAAGATTCGCGCTTTTGGTTTCCCTGCTTTGACTATCCTGGGCAGTTGGCAACTTCCGAGATTAAGGTACGCGTTCCCAAAGAACTCAAAGCCGTGTCGAATGGAGAACTCGTAAGCGTTGCGAAAGCAGGCAAAGACACGATCTATCACTGGTCGCAAAAAGAGATTCATCCCAGCTACTTGATGACCTTAGCGATCGGAGATTTTCTAGAAGTCACCGATGAATGGCGTGGCAAACCTGTCACCTACTATGTCGATAAGGCATGGAGCGAAGCCGATGCCCGCCGCACTATGGGCAAAACGCCGCAAATGATTGAGTTCTTTAGCCAAAAGTATGGCTATGACTATGCCTTTCCTAAATATGCCCAAGTTTGCGTGGCTGATTTTATCTTTGGTGGCATGGAAAACACTTCCACGACCTTGCTCACCGATCGCTGTATGTTAGACGAACGTGCTGCGATCGACAACCGCGCTAGTGAAAGCTTAGTCGCCCACGAACTCGCCCACCAGTGGTTTGGGGACTTGGTTGTAATCAAGCATTGGTCGCACGCTTGGGTCAAGGAGGGAGCCGCCACCTATGCCGAAGTTCTCTGGACAGACCATGAATATGGAGCCGAGGATGCTGCCTATTATCGCTTGATGGAAATGCGGAACTATCTGGCCGAGGATGCCGAACGCTATCGCCGTCCGATTGTTACCCATGTCTATCGCGAAGCGATCGAACTCTACGATCGCCATACCTATGAGAAGGGTGGCTGCGTCTACCATATGATTCGTACAGAATTAGGTGACGAGCTATTTTGGAAAGCAATTCATCTATTCGTGCAGCAAAATGCTCATAAAACGGTGGAAACGATCGACCTCATCCGCGCGATCGAGCAGGCAACAGGAAAGAATTGCATGTCTCTCTTCGATCAGTATGTATTTCGCGGCGGACATCCAGAGTATAAGCTGGGCTATAGCTGGGATGCTGAGAACAATCTGGCAAAGGTCACCGTCTCCCAAACCCAAGAGGATCTGTTCGATCTCAAACTTCCGATCGCTTTTGGTTTTGAGGGGCAAACAGAGCTAAAAATCTTTAAGGTGCGCGTGTTTGAGAAGGATCAGGCTTTCTATTTCCCTCTAGAATCCAAACCAAGTTTTGTCAGCTTCGATCATGGCAACGATTACCTCAAGCAAGTTACCCTAGAGTATGGTATGGCTGAGCTAAAGGCATCGCTGTTATCGAATCCCGATCCCTTAGCAAAGATTCAAGCAGCGGAAGCGATCGCCAAGAAAGGTGGACTAGAAGCAGTCAATGCATTAGAACAAGCCCTCTTAAACGAACCCTTTTGGGGCGTAAGGGTAGAAGTTGCAGGTCAGTTGGCATCGATTAAGCTCGATCAAGCCTTTACCGCCTTAATCAAAGGTTTGGCAGATACAGACGCGAGGGTGCGACGCGCTGTCTTGAATGGACTTGCCACCAGCAAAACCCAAGAAAGTTTGGACGCGATCAAACCCTTTCTCAAGAAAGGCGATCCTAGCTATCTGGTCGAAGCAACGGCAGCAACCCATGTGGGCGATCTCGCAGCAGCCCTGAGTGCAGAGAGAGAACCGAGCAAAGTAATTAAACTTTTGCATACGACGCTTAAAGAAAAAGCTGGATGGAATGAGGTGGTGCGTTCTGGCGCCATCGCAGGGCTGGCAAAACTCAAGGATTCCGATGAAGCTCTGGAGATCGTGATCCAGTACACTGCGCCTGACGTGCCGCAACCGCTCCGCCTTGCCGCAATTCGGGCTTTAGGGGCAATGGGTAAATCGCAAACCAAACCCAAAACCGAAAAGATTCTCAATCGTTTGCAAGCGATCGCCAGAGAAACCTTCTTTCTCACCCAAGTATCGGTGGTGAACGCTTTAGGACAGGTAGACAGCCCTGCCGCGATCGGGATTTTGCAAGCCCTTGCCGATCAAACGCCCGATGGTCGCGTGCGACGGATGGCCGATGAAGCTGTGCAACGCGTTCAAAAAGCGATCGGAAAGGATGAAGGTATCAAACAACTGCGCGAGGAACTGAATCAACTCAAAAAAGAGAACCAAGAACTCAGAAGTCGTTTAGAAGTAGTGGAGGCGAAATCAAAAAGCCCAGCTCCAGCGAAGTAAGAGTGATGCAATCCAATATTGGCGGCAAGTAGGGACAATTCCAATACAGTGCAGAATGGAAAATCGTAGGGGCAATTCATGAATTGCCCCTACGATTTTGGCTCCCATAAGGCATTACAAGAACTTCTGCAATGCCTGCGTCACCGCTAGATATTCCAATTCCACTTGCTGCATTAGAGGTTCCATCCCGCTCGAATCGTTCTTTTTACCTTTCATTTCTATACTCAATAATAGATCTCCGAGTTTCTTAGCGCCTAAAATATAGCTACAACCCTTGAGCGTGTGGGAAACGTGATAGATTTCAGGCAAATTGACATTTTTGATATTCTCTCTCAATCGAGTCATAAGAGGAGGAGATTCTTCCTTTAAAAACAGATTAACCATACGCGCAACCAATGCAGGGTTGATATCTCGTAGCGATTGGATGGCACTAGGCTCGATCGCTTCTAAAGCGTCAAGATTATCTCCTTCTGCTTGGGATGGTTGGTCGATTCCCTGTCCCCACTTTTCTACCATGCGTTGGAACGCATCAAACAGAATTGGTTTACTAATGTAGTCATCCATGCCTGCTTGCAAACACATTTCGCGATCGCCTTGCAAGGCACTGGCCGTCATGGCAATAATCTTAGGACGCGTGTAGGGCAGCAACAGATCGGCCCAATTTTTGGTTAAGAAGTTGGCTGTTTCTAGCCCATCTAATTTCGGCATTTGAATGTCGGTAAACAAGATATCGTATTGCTTGTGTTGGACTGCCTCGATCGCTTCTTGTCCGTTGCCAACCACATCAGCTTGGTATCCCATCTTCCCTAACATGGCGATCGCCAATTCTTGGTTAATTACGTTATCCTCTGCCAGCAAAATATTGAGTGGGAGAACTTCGCCTAATTTCTGCCCTTGGTTGAGCCGAGATGATAAAGGCTGGAGAGAACTCACTAATTTAGAGTCTTCTGGGATTTGGGCAGTGATTTCAGAGGCGATCGTGAAATAAAAGGTTGACCCTTCTCCTTCTTTACTCTCAACCCAAATCCATCCTTTCATCATCTCAATCAGACGACTGCAAATGACCAAACCTAACCCCGTACCACCATACTTACGCGCAGTAGCAATATTTGCCTGTGTAAATGCTTGAAATAATCTACTGACATCTTCTTCAGAAATACCAATTCCCGTATCTCGGATGGAGAATAAAATCATCACTTCTTCGCCTTGGGGCGGAAGCGCTTGAGGTGTCTCTAGTTTGACGGACACCTCCACTTCTCCTACTTCTGTAAACTTAACGGCATTATTGATTAAGTTCAAGAGGATCTGACGAAGGCGCGTGACATCACCCAAAATATAGGTAGGAATATCAGGAGCAATGTTGTAATGCAAATGGAGATTTTTCTCTTGGATTTTGGGTGAAATTAGTTCGTAAATATCACGGACAACGGCTCGGATATCAAGAGGTTGATGCTCTAGCTCCAACTTACCCGAATCAATTTTGGAGAAATCTAGAATATCGTTTACGACGGTCAACAGAATCTCACCACTAACCTGAGCCGTTCTAACGTATTTATACTGTTCGGGCGTTAGGTCGGTAGTCGCTAGCAGTTGGGTTACGCCCAATACGCCATTAATCGGCGTTCTGATCTCATGACTCATCATAGCCAAGAAGTCAGCCTTGGCTCTCGCAGCAAGTTCTGCTTCTTCTTTCGCTTGCTGAACCTCTTTTAACAATTCTGTTTGCCTAATTTCTGCCAATTTGCGCTCTGTAATATCTCGGAAGCTCCAAATTAGTCCTAAAAACTTATGTTCGGGAGAGGAGACAGGACTGGTGTAGTACTCAAAGACTTTGGCATCAATATTGACCTCGCCGTGAATTACCTGATCGGCATTTTCATAGCCTTGCTCGATCAAGTTCATTAAGGTATCTGGGAGATCGACCCTAGAGAGCAAAAGACTCGATTCCAATTTCGGATCGGACAATTCTTGTTCGAGATTCCACATTTTGCAGAATCGACGATTATAGCTAAAGATACGTCCTTGCTCATCCGTTGCTAAAATTCCATCGAGCGACGATTCTTTTTGAGCCTTTAACAGGGCATTACTATATTGCAACTCATTGTTTTGCTGAGCCAGAAGTTCTTGCAGCGTCACGAGCTGATCGAAGATTGCTTTTTTTTCTAAGCGTGTAGCGATCGCTTTGAGCAATTCTTCTGGCTTGAGGGGCTTGGCTAAATAGTCGTCTGCGCCCAGTTCCATGCCATGACGAATATCAGCCCGATCGGCTTTTGCCGTTAAAAAAATTAAAGGAATCGTGGCAGTTATGGGGTCTTGACGCAATGCCTCTAACACACCATAGCCATCTAGTTCGGGCATTACCATATCGCAAACAATCAGATCGGGACTGTGATCCCTTGCTTGCTGCAATCCTATCAAGCCATTTTCAGCTGTAATCGTCTCAAAGCTTTCCAATATCAAAACATCTTGAATGTTTTCTCTAATATCAGGATCGTCTTCAATGACAAGAATTTTTTTAGAACAAATATCTACCATATTTACTGTTAAAAAGTCGCTGGATGGTACTTGTTAATAAGATGTCTAAGTTTAACAGGTTTGTCAAAATAATCGGTTACACATGTTATTAGATATTTTTCAGGATCGCTTAGTAGGGCGATCGCCCTACTAAGCCTTATTGAACTTTTGCCCACATAGGTTTAACTAAGGGCTGAAAAACTGCCAGAAGTTCAGTGTGACTAACAACAAGGGTGGGAAAGTTGCGATCGCTGTAGTTTTTGCCAGGCTCTAACGGAAAAATGGGTTGCGACTCTAGGGAAATCCAGATTGCACCTGCTGCCTGCAAGATCGGCCAAGCGGCAGCAATATCCCAAATTTTAGGTGTGGCTTCTACGGCTGCTATGGTTGCGCCCGTGGCAACAGTTAGTAAGTTATAGCTAGCAACACCGAGCATTCGCAGTTTTGCTGGGAGCTTTGTCGTAGCAATCGCCTCTAAACTGCGCGAACAACTACTAAATAAATGGCTTCCTAGGTTTGTCAGCGAAGGCGCATTGGAACTGACATGTAAAGGATGACCGTTGAGAAAAGCGGCATTAACGCCCTGCTTATCTCTATCTGCTTCGGTAAACCACCCATAGAGGGAATGACGCAATGGGGGAATAGAAACAAAGCCAAATACTGGCAAACTGTAGTGTAGTAGCCCCAAAGAAATTGCCCAGATTGGAATACCTCGTGCAAAGTTGGTGGTTCCATCTAAAGGATCGACCACCCAACACCATTCTGCATGGGGCAATGTACGAGCCGACTCTTCGGTTAACACAGCAAAATCGGGGAATTCATTTTGTAACGCTGTTTTGATATACTCATCGGCCCAGCGATCGGATTTTGTGACTAAACTTCCATCGGATTTTTGTTCGGCGATTCTAACCTGCTCAAAATCTTTCAGGAGCTGTTCTCCGACGCGATCGCTTAGGTGTTGGATAAATGGAAGAATATCCTGTAGATAATTCACAATGTAAGTTCCAGTAAAATTTTATAGGAGCAGGGATGGTGCGTAACTGCCCAAGACATATTCGTAAAGCGAGGATCCTAATTCTAGCTATGCCCCTATTTTAGCTTTGGCTACCCACCGTTGTCTTTTGAATAGGAACAGTTTGAATGGGTACCAAAATTCCTGCAATTTCTGTTTGTCCATTACAGCCATTACATGCTTGGTCGGGCATCGCCGAACCTGATGGATCGAGCTTTTTAGCGAGCGCTGGATATTTGATGCGTCCGTGATTGCGTTCTCGCCAAATTTTAATAAATACAGGTGCAATGCGTTCCATATCAGACGGGGTTAAGCCAGAATCGCGTAGTTGTCCGTCATCCCAACGCGATTGAAAGATTCGCATCAGCATTTCACTCCCTTTCTCAAGGGTAGTGTCATTTCCCAGAGAACGTAAAGCCGCTTCACAAGCATCGGCTAGCATGACAATCCCTGTCTCGCGAGACTGCGGAATTGGTCCTTCATACCGAAATTCTGCTTCTGAGATTTCGGGCGATCGCTCTCTGGCTTTGCAATAAAAGTAGTAGATCGCGATCGTGCCTTGATGCTCGGGAATAAAAGCCTGCAAAATTTCGGGTAGATGATATTTCTGCGCTAACTTAATGCCACCTGAGACATGCTCTTTAATGATCTGAGCGCTACGCCAGGGATCGTCTAAAAGATCATGGGGATTCGTTTGCCCCATTTGATTCTCGATGAAATATTCTGGGCGGAGGGTTTTGCCAATGTCGTGATAGAGCGTTCCAGTTCTAACTAAGGTGGTGTCTGCTCCCAATTCCCTTGCGGCTGCCTCTGCCAAGTTTGCCACAAATAGGGTGTGCTGAAACGTTCCAGGAGCCTCTGTTACCAAGCGTCGCAGCAAGGGGCGATCTAAATTTGCAAGTTCTGCCAAACGAAACGGCGTCAGCGTATAGGAAATTTGCTCTAAATAGGGAATTGCGCCTAATGCCACGATCGCGGCAATTAAGCCACTCGCCCCATATTGTAAAGCAGTTGCTACTAGCACAAATGGGGGAATTGTCCCTACAGCGATCGCAATCGCGATAAAGACTGCTGCCTGTGCCGCTGCCACAATAATACCTGCAGCTGCCAGATGCGATCGGGTGTAAGGACGATTGGTAATCACCGCTGCCAACAATGCGCCTACTAAAATTGGGCAGTAGGTGATGAAACTAGCACTAATCCCCACAGCAATTAAGGCAGAAGTCAGTGTTGTTACTAAGGTGGCTAATCTAGAACCGTAAAAACTACCTAGCATCAGTCCCATACTCGCAAGGGGAAAAAACGCTAGCGTGCCCGAAGTTAAGAATATGCCTGCCAAGGCAGCGCTATTGCCAACGATCGCGATCACGATCAGATCTTTCAATTTCAAGCGAACATTTAACCAAGACGACCCATGCTTAAGAACTTGAGCTAAGATCAGCATAGCGAGAGCTGTACCTGCGGCAATCCCAGCAATGCCAACCAAGTTTGTCCGACGCTGAGTCAAACCCAGTTCGTCTAAGAACATAAACTCTCGGGCAGTAATTTTTTCACCAGCTTTGACAATAACTTCACCTGCTTGCAGCCTCACCATTTTGGGCTCGACGCTTGACATCGCTTTGGCAACTTTCTCGGCTGTGGCTGTCTCATCCACGCTCAAGTTTGGTTTTATCACTTTTGCGAGTAAGGCGATCGCGAGACGACGACGAACAGGGTCAAGGGGTAATTCGCGTAGATTTTCAATGCGGTATTTTACAACTTCTTCGGGTAACCCCGAGACAATGCCTGTTGCTAAAAGACTAGTAAGGGAACCACGAATGCTGAGCTTATCTAACTCCCATTCTGCGTTGCTAAGATCTAATAAGCGATCGCGAAATATATCTGGACCTTCGAGCAGCTTGGCTTTGGCAAGCTTGTAGGCTTGTCTGGCTTGCTCAATGCGATCGATCAGGTCTTGGAATGCCACGACAGACAGCACAGACTTTTGTCGTTGCAGTTCAAACACTGCAAAATTAAAGGTTTCAGCCTGAGTAAAAGTAGGTTGTAAAGTATTCCAGTTACTGCTTGGTAGGTTTATAGATGGGTTTAAGCTTGACTTAACTGCTTGCCATTCAGACTCAGAAATCGATCTTAAGTAAAATTGAAGGTCGGGATTGAGGGAATTATTGGGCAGGTAGGGAAATGCTCCCATAATTTGCCGAATTTGTTCGCCTACGTTCAAAATTTCTTCAAGATGCTTTGTAATTTCATCATTGGCTTCATGGCTAAATCGATAAACAATTATTTGCTGCTTCAACCTTTCTTTAGCAAGACGCGTTGCTTCGGCATCAACAGCATCAATGGTCTTCGTAGCGCGAATATCACTATCTACAAACGTGCCTTCGGTCACCTTTGGCTCTGCATAAAAACGAAAACTCAAGGTACTGGTTAAACAAACAAAAGTTAAGCCAATTACTGCTCTACCTAACCATTGTTGAGGACGACAATAAACCAGTTTTTTAATCGGGTTGGGAATAATTCCCATAATTTCTTGCTTGGTAATTATGAAGTTGGTTAACGTCAATATCTAAGAAAAAGCCAAATAAACCAGGCTTAATAGATATCTTCACGTAAATGTAAGCCCCTAAATTTTCGTGATTTTGTAGATATAAAATCTACTTTCTTATTTCTACTAACTCTGTCGGGTTAAAAGCTAAAAAAGATTGCACATATGTTATCTATGCTACTAAATTTATTGTTGAGAAAGAGTAAGACATAAGCCGGGTTCTGTTAAATTTAGCTAATAATTATTAGCAATTAGCTTTTGGCTAACTACTTCACAATTAAGCACTAAAAACTAGCAGTTATCTATCTGGGATATCTGTTACCAGATACCTCGAGCGGCTCACATCTATAAGAATAATGCCTGTTTGCACAGACAAAAGACTATAGATAACGGGTGTAAGAAAATAAAGACCAATTTCTTTTACCCTCTCGCCTTGCTTCCAACTGGGGTTTACCGAGCCAGAGCCTCTCGACCCTGCTGGTGCGCTCTTACCGCACCTTTGCACCCTTACCTAGAAAAAAGTAAAAAGCATAAAGGGAGAAAACTAATTTTCACCTTTCACCTTTTGCCTTGATATGTAGGCGGTATATTTCTGTGGCACTATCCTCACGATCGCTCGCACTGGGCGTTACCCAGCAGTTTGGTCTTTGTGGAAGCCCGGACTTTCCTCAGAGATGGGAAAAACCCAACTCCGCAACTGCCCGCTTACTCTTCTAGCTACATAATATCTAAATCCACTGAAATCCAGATCGTTTTCCTGCAAATTTAACTATTGAGGTGAGGTTTAGTACCTGCCAACCTATAATTTTCAGATAAAAGCTTTAAAAAAATGTAGACAGTTTGATACACTTTCTACTATCTTTAGTTCTTAGCGCGCCACTCATAATTAAGCTAGCAAAAAGCATAATTTCAAGCTTTTGTTTAGTCTTTATGTGTTGAGTATTACTGTGGATAGTGCTTTTTATTTGTCTAGGTGTGAGATAAACCAAATGATTAAGAGCTTCTCCAAAAGAATACAAACGCTAGTTTTAACCCTGTCATTTTTATTTTTAGCGAACATATCCCAAGCTGCAGCTGCAACAATTTTAAGGGTTTTAGTTAAAGAAGATTCTGGCTCTCAAATGTCAGTTGCCGTAACGCAGCCCTCGGTTTTACAAGCTTCAGGACAAAATCGTCGGCTCGATCCGGGCCGTTGGTACACACTTCCGACCTCTACTGTCAATCGGATCGTACCTTCTAATAATGGACTGGTTCAGGTGGGTAGTACGCTTTACCCTGGCGAAATGGAGATTCGATCTTGGAATAATAAAGCAGTTGCGGTAAACGTTTTAAGTCTCGAAGAATATTTGCGCAGTGTAGTTCCCAGTGAAATGCCTGCCAGTTGGCATATGGATGCACTCATGGCTCAGGCTGTTGCTGCTCGTAGCTATGCCATCAACACGCAACGTCAGCGCAAATGGGGGGATGCTCCCTATGACTTGGTAAGCGATACTCGCGATCAAGTTTACTCAGGTTTTTATCGTTACGATGCCAATAGTTCTCAAGCTATACCTCTGATCCATCCCCGCAGCGATCAGGCAGTGGCTTCTACGGCAGGTTATATGCTCCGTCCTGGGTTTAAGGGCTACTATCGCGCCAGATTGCAACGCAACTGGGTAAGCTGGGGCAATGGCTATATGCCAGTTTCCGATGGTCAACATCTCGATCAAGAAATGTCCCAACAAATGGCAAAACTTGGTTGGAATTGGGTACAGATCTTGGCTTGGTGGTATCGAGATGAGCCCATTAAGCGTTAAGTGATTTCAGCAAACGGAATATCTAAATTAAGGACATTTTCTAAATGAGAAACCGCCTAAGGGAAATCTTCCTATGGTTGCCCTAGATTGTTTTGGGCAGAAGGGAATTGTTCCTATTTGACTGAATTTCTCATATTTGTGCCAATCAAATTTGTATTGGTGAGGTTTGCCCCAACTAAGTTAGCTTCCTCTAAGTCTGCACGGGTGAGGTTTGCATCCGTAAGATTTGCTCCTTGCAAATTTGCGCCATAGAGGTATGCACCATAGAGATTTGCGCCAGTAAAATTGACATTCTCTAGATTTGCGTTAAATAGATCGACTCCCTCTAAATTGCTATTCTCAAGATTGGCTCCCTTTAGGTTGGTATCATGTAGGTCTAACCAAGATAGATCTAAGCCTGTGAGATTGATGCCTGAGGCAAATCTTTCTAAAACTTGCTCTCGTGTAATTTCTGCCATTATCTAAAAATTAAGGTGAATTGCCGATCGCTAGAGAGAACTTTTGCTTACTAGCGGTGATGGCATGATTATCTCATGGGTAAGGATTTATGCTGTATCAGGAACAAGAGCTAAGCTGAAACCATGAGCAAAAAAGACAACCTTTTAAAAGCGATCGCACCCGTAAATCGAGGTTTGCAGATTACTGAAGTTCAGAAAATCGCGATCTTTTCGGCTGTCGCCTATCTCGAGGAGTTAAATCCTACCCCGAAACCGACAGAAGCAGCGGAATTGCTAACGGGCGATTGGCAATTGCTGTTTACCACTAGTAAAGACTTACTGGGATTCGATCGCTTACCACTTGTAAAACTGGGACAGATCTACCAATGCGTTCGCGCTGCCGAGGGCAAAATTTACAACGTGGCAGAACTTATGAGCTTGCCGTTGCTAGAGGGATTGGTGAGTGTATGTGCCAGCTTCACAGTAGTGTCCGACCTACGGGTCAAGGTAAATTTTGAGCGATTTGTCATTGGTTCGCAGCGTCTAATCGGCTATCGGAATATCAGCGATTTTGTGGAGATTTTAGCCTCAGGGAAGAAACTTAGGGCGATCGATTCCAAAATCAAAAATCGAGAACAACGGGGATGGCTAGAAACGACCTATCTCGACGACGATCTGCGCATTGGTCGAGGGAATGAGGGCAGTTTGTTTGTCTTACGCAAAGTAAAGCGATTGAGTTTTCTTTAACGTAGATTGAACTGTGTTCGGCGATCGCAGCCGAACTGCGCCGAAACCCGAAACGCACAAGTAATTTGAGATTGCGTTTAATACCCTTTAACTGTCAGATCGGGCTGGAATCTCGATTTTGCAAGGCGATGTACGGTAGTTTCGACATTGCCATCGGGAAATAGAGACAGCAAGCGAAAACCAGGCGATCGCGGATCGATCTGAAACTTTGGCGTATTGGGCTTAAATTGAATGCAGGTCGAAGGGGTGACGTAGTAGCGAATTTGGTTGTGTGCGGTTTTGTGCAGGAGATCGAAAGCTTGATGGGCGTGACCATTGATCGCAACTTGTATTTGGGGAAAGCGATCGCAAACCTGCCAAAATTCCTGTTGATTTCGTAGGGCAATGCTATCCATCCAATCACAGCCCACGGGCAAGGCAGGGTGATGAAAAGCAATCAGGGTGGGCATCTCGGCATGGCTCTGTAGCTGCTCTTCAAGCCACGCCAAACTTTGGTCTGAAAGCAAACCATCCACTTCCCCGATAAGAACCGAGTTTAGAAAGAGAAACTGCCAATTCCCTCTTTGGATTCTAGAATTCGGATTTGTGCTTGAATTCGCCGCAAAAATACGATCCCCTTGAAGGATAGAGGGCATGAGGTCGAGATCGTCGTGATTTCCCGCCAAACAGTATGTATCGATGTTTAACGACTGGAGAGCATCTCGCAGACGCAGGTAGGCAGCTTTGTCACCATCTTGGGTTAGATCGCCCGTTAAAATCAGCAGATCGGGCTGAGGATTGAGGTTCGCGACTTCTACCAATACAGACTGAAAGGAATCCTCTGTTTTGATTCCCCAAAGTGCGGCGTCGCGATCGGCAAAGAGGTGAATGTCAGTAAGTTGAGCAACAAGCAGCATAGGTTTTAACAAAGAGTAAAAAATTTAAATTTCTTTTGGGTAGTTTTCCATTGCGTGCATCGATCTAAACTACTGGGTTCATACCTTAAATTTTTAGCGATCGCAATAATACAGACAAAACACGGCTTATGAAACACCTTTATATGCCATTAGCAATATAGGGGTCGTTCTGGGAGGCTTGCACCATATTTTCCAAGAATCTGTGCAAAACATTGGCTCTTGAGTAAACTACTCATCCTTTCCTACCTATTTGCCTGTTTCCCAATGCATTCAGCTTCGGGTGTAAACTTAAATCGCCTCATAAATGGGGCGACCATGAGACAGAAAAACAGCTAGTCTTGAAACCTAATGCTACCCGGTAAATCTCGTACTTACCACGATCCGCTGCATGGAGCGATTACGCTTCATGGGGACGATCCTGTAGAAGCTTTACTAATTCGTCTAATTGATACGCCCGAATTTCAAAGACTGCGGCGTATTCGCCAGCTAGACACAGCAAGTCTGACCTTTCATGGAGCCGAGGGTTCGCGTTTCACCCATTCTTTGGGGGTAATGGCGCTAACAAGGCGAGCATTTGACCAAATCGTGCAGCGATATCCTTACCTAGCTGGACATCGTGCGGCGGTCTTGAGTGCCGCTTTGCTACACGATCTGGGACATGGGCCCTTTAGCCACGCGGGTGAAGAGATGTTTGGCAGTCAGCATGAAGTATGGACAAGGCGGCTGCTCCAGTCCCGTGATATTGCGAAAGTACTAGAGAATTATGATTCCGATCTAACGGGTTCTCTTGAGCAAATATTCACCAAACAGTATCCAGTCCCTCTCGCTTACCAATTGGTTTCCAGTCAATTGGACTGCGATCGCTTGGACTACCTACAACGAGATAGTTATTTCACTGGGGCAAGATACGGACAACTCGATCTCGATCGGATTTTGATGGCAATGAGCTTCGACCCGATCACGCAGCGTTTGGTGGTGAACCGTAAGGGCTTGGTGGCGATCGAGCATTACCTCACCGTCCGCTACTTTATGTATTTGCAGGTTTACAACCATCCCAAAAATCTAGCTTCGCGGTTTACACTGACCAAGGTTTTTGAACGGGCAAAATTATTGCTTAAATCCGATGAGATCGATGCCGATCGCATTGTGAAGGCTTGGTTGAGCCAAGATCCGCAAACCCTCAGTTGTGAGGAATATTTAGCTGCCGATGACACGGTGTTTACCTATCACCTGCATCGTTGGCGCGAGAGTGGCGATCGCATTTTGGCAGATCTATGTCGGCGTTATTTAGACCGTGATATTTTTAAAGCGACGGACATTAGCGATAAGAGTCCCAGCGATCGCACCACAAGCCTAGAGGAATGGCAAGCCAAGCTGCGAATGCAGGGGCTCGATCCCGAATATTATTGCGGTATTCGCGTAGCCCTGACCAAGGGCTATACGCTTTATCAGCAGGGGATTGAAATTCAAACCACGCAGGGGTTAAAGGATATTGCCCAACTCTCACCATTGGTGCAAACCCTTAGCCAACCGATTCAGAGAGCTTGGTTAGTGCATCCGCGATAAATGCTTGCCAAGGAGGATTGGGTGTCTAATCTACTCATATAGATTCATGTTTCGATAACTATATAGAAATATTAAAAATCTTTTACAAATGAATTTATAGTCCTAAGTCTAGCTATTGTTAAAGAAACATATAAACCTAAGTAACGGACGATACTCAAAAGTAACTTTATGACTATTGCCACCCGCCCCCTAATTCAAGCTCCTCAACATCCGAGCGATTCCAAGCAACAAGTTAGTCAGTTTATGCAGAAACTCCAAGATAGTATCTGCGAAGGGTTAGAAGAATTAGACGGGAAGGCAAAGTTTAAGCAAGATCAATGGGTGCGTCCCGAAGGTGGGGGTGGGCGATCGCGAGTCATTGTCGATGGAGACTACTTCGAGAAAGGTGGTGTCAATTTTTCGGAAGTATATGGCTCACACTTACCACCCAGCATCATCAGACAATATCCCGAACTGGATGGCGAGACTTTCTACGCTACAGGTACATCTATGGTGCTTCACCCTAGAAATCCCTACGCCCCCACAGTTCACCTCAACTATCGCTATTTTGAAGCAGGGAATGTGTGGTGGTTTGGCGGCGGATTAGACCTGACGCCTTACTACGGATTTGCCGAAGACGCACAACATCTCCACAAAACCCTTAAGGCTGCCTGCGATCGCCACAATCCTCATTACCATCGTATTTTTAAGGCTTGGTGCGATGATTACTTCTTCCTCAAACATCGCGGCGAAACCCGTGGTGTCGGTGGCATCTTCTTTGACTATCAAGATGGCAAGGGCAAACTCTACAAAAACAGCAATGACTCACCTACTGCTAAAGCCCTAAGTGACGAGATTGGCGAACCTTCAGAGCGCTCTTGGCAAGAAATTTTCGATTTTGTCCAAGATTGCGGTAATTCCTTCCTACCTGCCTATGTTCCCATCGGCGAACGTCGCCGCAATATGGAATATGGTGAAAGAGAACGTAACTGGCAACTCTATCGTCGCGGTCGCTATGTCGAATTTAACTTGGTATACGACCGAGGCACAATTTTTGGTTTGCAAACCAACGGTCGCACGGAATCCATCTTAATGTCCTTGCCTCCACTGGTACGTTGGGACTATGACTATCATCCCGAACCAAACACTCCCGAAGCCGATCTATACGAAACTTTCCTCAAGCCTCAAAACTGGATCGACTGGACTCCAAACCACGCATAAAGAGTAGTTTTTTCTATTTGCAAGTAGGGGTAATTCATGAATTACCCCTACTTGCTAGGCGAATAATGATAAAACAAAGGAAGGAAAAAAGATTTTCCTTCCTTTGTTTTGTTTACCCCTATGCTATCTAGTATGAGAAGCCAAGACTTTCCTGCTGAATTTAACCTTCTCATTCGGGCTAAGTATCCCCTGATCTATGTGGTGACGGCAGAAGAAGAGCGGGCTGAGAAAGCGATCGAACAGGTGGGTCGTTCCTGCAATCCTGCCCGTGAAGTAGTCTATTACGATCTGGTGCATGGCTTTATTCATAACCAGCAAGCGAAAAATAATCTTTTACAAGCTTTACAAATTGTTGAGGAAGCTGACCCGCAAGTCCCTGCAATCTTTGTATTTCGCGATCTGCATCGTCGGCTGGGGGGACAACGCCCTGATGAGATGATCGTGCGGCAGTTACGCAACCTCTATCGCAATCTGCGTAGTTCGCGAAAAACGGTGGTGCTACTCAGTCCCATGTTAGAGGTTCCCTCGGAACTAGAGCAACAGATCGCTATATTAAACTTCCCATTGCCCAATGCCGATGATATTAGAACGGCAATTCAACAGATGGTTGCGGTGGAACAACTGCGCTTAAGTGGAACGGGCTTAGAACAACTGGTAAAAGCTTGTATGGGACTGACGCGCGATCATATTTCGCATACCTTAGCGAAGTCACTGGTGCAGAAGCAATTTATCAGCTTCGCTGATATCGATTTGGTATTAATCGAGAAACAACAACGAATTCGCCAAACTGAATTTTTGGAATTTTTTGCTCCCTATGAAACGCTCGACAGCATTGGAGGGTTGGATAATTTTAAGCAATGGTTATTGCAGAGACAGCAGGCATTTTCGGATGAGGCGAGAGCCTTTGGTTTGCCTAACCCCAAGGGTGTTTTGTTGATGGGGATTCAGGGTACGGGAAAAAGTCTCTGTGCCAAAGCGATCGCGCATCTCTGGCGGTTACCTCTATTGCGTCTAGATGTGGGTAAACTCTTTGGCAGTCTTGTCGGGCAGTCAGAGAGCCGTACTCGCCAGACAATTCAATTAACGGAGGCATTGGCTCCTTGCGTTTTGTGGATGGATGAGATCGATAAAGCCTTTGCAGGGATGACGGGTGGTGGCTCTACGGATTCGGGGACAAGTCAGAGGGTATTTGGAACTTTATTAACCTGGATGCAGGAAAAAGAAACGCCTGTTTTTATCGTGGCTACGGCGAATAATATTGATGCGTTACCTCCTGAATTACTGCGCAAAGGAAGATTCGATGAGATCTTTTTTATCAATCTGCCAAATTGTGAGGAACGCAAACAAATTTTTTCTGTGCATTTACAAAGGTTTCGTCCGACAGAATTGCGTAAATTTGATATCGATCGCATGGCAGCGATCGCCAAGGAATTTAGCGGCGCAGAAATCGAACAAGCCATTATCGAGGGAATGTATCGAGCTTTCTATCACAATCGCGATCTGACCACGGAGGATATCGTGGGCGCAGTGCAGGATACGTTTCCCTTGGCGAGTACGGCGCGAGAACAGATCAACTACATGAAAGCATGGGCGGCTCAAGGTCGGGCTAGGAGTGCTTCTTCGGGTGAAATGGATGTTAAGAGTAGAAATGATGTCAGTAAGGGCAATTCATGAATTGCTCCTACTGGCAAAATCAGCCAGCCTTGATTTGCGAGTAGGTGTTCATGGCTTTGATTCAACTCTTCTAGCCTAAGCCTACCCTTTCTTTGATGTATTTGTGTTCTATATTTTCGATCTACTGAAGATAGAATAGATAAGTCGTTTTCATTTGCTTGCAATCTTAATGAACAGCTACTTTCGTCCCGCCGTTGATGCAATGGCAGGCTATATCCCCGGCGAGCAACCCAAGCCTGGAACCAGCATTATCAAACTCAACACCAACGAAAACCCCTATCCGCCTTCTCCCGCAGTTACCGCAGCCCTACACAATCTAGACGGTGAATTCTTGCGGCGTTACCCTAACCCCTTTGCCAACGACTTTCGGCAGGCGATCAGCGATGTCTTAGGCGTGCCCTTAAATTGGGTGATTGCTGGCAATGGCAGCGATGAAATTTTGACGATGATCGTGCGATCGTGTGCCGAGACGCAACGTAAAGTTGTCTATCCCACCCCAACCTACGTCCTGTACAAAACCCTAGCCGAAATTCAAGCTGCCGAGGTGGTTGAGATTCCCTACGGCGATCGTAATCGCCTCCCGATTGAAGCGCTGATTGAGGCAAATGGAGCGGTCACCTTTGTGGCTTCGCCCAACAGTCCATCGGGTCATGTCGTGGCAAACGACGACCTGCGCCAACTTGCCGCCAACCTCAAAGGCGTGTTACTAATCGACGAAGCCTACGTGGATTTTGCCAATGAGAACGCACTCTCTCTCGTCAGCGAGTTTGAGAATGTCTTGATTTGCCGCACCCTCTCTAAGGGATATTCTCTCGCGGGATTGCGCCTTGGTTTTGGCATTGCCAATCCCAAACTGCTAGAGGGTTTATTTAAAGTTAAGGAAAGTTACAATATCGATGCGATCGCTTGTACGATTGGGGCGGCTGCCATGCGCGACCAAGCCTATAAAAACGAATGCGCCGAAAAAGTAAAAGCTTCTCGGGCTAAACTGGCGATCGATCTAAAGCAACTGGGCTTTGAGGTTCCCGATTCGCAAACCAACTTCCTTTTTGTTACCCCACCGAATGGCAATGCCGAAGCGATTTATCTCGCTCTCAAAGAACGCGGCATTCTCGTCAGGTATTTCAAACAACCAGGGATCGATCGTAAACTCCGCATTACCGTTGGCACGGACGCACAAAACCAAACTTTGCTTGAAGCCCTAATTCACTTGGTATGATTATCTGTAATTGCTCAACTCAGAAGAAATAATGATTCAAGAGGGTTTAAAGCCGCAAGAATCGACTCAAAAGCAGACAAACCTTGTCGCTTTCCAGTATTGACGGAGCAATTACATTTTGGCTTTGGGGAATTCCTGCGAACTCACGATTCCTTATCCAACTTAGATTCAGTAATCACTCTGGTATAAACTGCCTCCGTCTCAATGGCTAACTTTTGCCATGAAAAGCGATCGCGCAATTCTTTTTGAGCATTTTTGACAAGTTCCTCAGCGCGATCGGGATTTTGCAAGACCTCTAAAATGCCCTCTGCAAGAGAGTCACTGTCGTTGACATGGGTGACAATACCCGTCACCCCATTCTGTACCACTTCGGGCAAACCACCCGTGTCAGAAACCACCACAGGCACACCTGCTGCAAAGCTTTCAAGCGCCACAATCCCAAAGGGCTCGTATAAACTAGGGAAAACCGCACAACTGGCGATTGTTTGCAACATGCTGAGATCGCGATCGGACATAAAGCCCGTAAATATGACTTTGTGATGAATGCCCAAATCCCACGCTTGGCGTTGCAATAAGATCGAGTAGGCATCCCCAGTACCAATAATCACAAACTTCACCTTGTCTGACATTGCTGCCAAAATTTTAGGCGCAGCATTTAATAGGATGTAAATACCCTTTTCATAGGTAATTCGTCCCACGTAATAGACGATCGCTTCATCGGGCTGGGCATATTTTTGATGCAAGGCATCTGGATCGAAGTCGTCACTATGCGATCGCTGCATTCGTTCTAGACTGAGCCCATTGTGGACAACATTCGTTTTATCGGGGGCACAACCGAGAGCGCGTTCCACTTCCCCTTGCATGTACTGCGTACAGACAATCACCCTCGCGGCTGCCTTAGCCAAGCTAATTTCTTTATAATGAACGTAATTTTGAGAATCAGAATGGATACCGTTGCATCTACCGTACTCTGTAGCATGAATCGTTGCCAGCAGAGGTAATTGGAAGTTTTGACTCAAAGCGATCGCGGCATCAGCTACCAACCAATCATGGGCATGGATAACATCAAAGGGCTTGGTTTGCTCGTCAATCAATTGACTAGCGCGATCGAGCATACTGCCGTTCATGTTGGCGACCCACTCAAAAAAATTGCCTCCATCCTTTACGGGAACGCGATACACCTCAATGCCATCGACAACTTCATGGCTTTTTTCGCCAGTTACTTCAACCGTGACAAGATGGATGTGATGCCCTAGTTTGACAACCTCTGGATATAGTTCTGCCACATGACGAGAGATCCCGCCAATAATGCGCGGTGGAAATTCCCACGCTAAAACTAAAATTTGCATTGGCTTCAGGCAACCTTCAAAGTGTCCATGAGTGTATCAACAGGTTCATCTCTGAACTCGATCGCTATCCTCTAACTTCATTTGATTCTCGCTTTTAAGAGATATTCGAGCTTGATAAATATCCGATCGAGAGGCTTTTTGAACTAGATGCTAACAATCTAGTCTACTAGATATCTTGAATTAGTTAGCTGGAATCGTAAGGATTACTACTTAATCGATTAATCAGCCAATGCAATAGATGCGATCGCGCCCCAATTCTTTCGCTCGAAATAGAGCGTGGTCGGCAAAGCGCACTAACACCGTAGGCTCGGCTTTGACCACAGGCATAATACTAGCAACCCCAAAGCTTAGGGTGACATACTTACTTACAGGGGAAGGCTCGTGAACGATCTGTAAATTTTTCACCGCTAATTGAATTGCCTCGGCAACATGCAAAGCCCCATCAATTTCTGTATTTGGTAAAATAATTGCAAACTCTTCTCCGCCATAGCGGGCTGCCAAATCAGCGGGACGACGCACCGAGGCAGCGAGCGCCCGTGCGACTTGCCGCAAACATTCATCCCCACCCAGATGGTCGTAGGTATCGTTATAGGCTTTAAAAAAATCAATATCGCACATAATCAGCGATAGTGAAGCTTTTTCCCGCGCCAGTCTCTGCCATTCAAAGTCTAACTGCTGATCGAAGCAGCGACGGTTAGCAATTTGGGTCAAATAGTCTAGGTTCGTGATCTTGATTAGCTCAAGATTTGCGCTTTGCAACTGTTCGTAAAGTTGGGCTTTTTGCACGGCAATTTCTAGTTGCGTAGCGATCGCTGCAAGCAAATTGATCTCAGGCTGTTGCCAATCACGCGCCTCACTACATTGCTGCACCACGAGTAATCCCCAAAGCCTCTCAGGGCTAGGCTCCTCTTCGCTACCGCTTTGATCGACCAAAATTGGTGCGGTGAGACAAGCTCGAATTTGCAAACGTTGCAGCGATCGTACGATCTCGTCAGGGAAGTTCGTCTGAGTGAGATCGTGAATTACCCCTACAGACTCTTGCGGGAATGGATGACAGTTTACGTCTCGGCAATATGCATCCAGATTGTCACCCATTAGGGAGCTATAACCATCGGCAACAGCCTCAGCCACAACGCTTCCATTGCCACCCAGATCGATCCGACAGACAACTACGCGATCGACATGAAGTGCCTGCAAAATCTCGCGAACGGTATCGCTCAAAATATCTTCTAGTCGCAGCGAACCATGAATCCGTAATGTGATGGCTGTAATGAGTTTATCCCAAGCGGCTTGTTGCTCGAGCAGTTCTTCATGAGCCAAGCGATCGCTAATGTCTTGTAGTACCAAAAAGCTATACTCTTGGTCGCCGAACTTAACATAGCTAGCCCTTATTTCTACAGGTACGATCTTGCCATGTTTAGCTCTAAGCGTACTCCGAAATGTTAATGAACCTTGCCGCTTGAGGCTTTGCCAATGTTCGTCCCATTTTTTAGAATCGGAAGTCTCATCACATTCGAAAATCGTTGTTGCCAGCAGTTCCTCTATAGAAAAATCAAGCATTTGGCAGGCAGATTGATTGGCGTAAGCAATCCTTGCATCAGCAGCAATCCAGACGATCGCATCCCTCGTATGCTCGATCCCCAACTGGCACATTTGGGAAATTTTCTCGGGTTGCTTGCGGTCGGTCACAGGATTACCCGTACAAATCACATACTTCACTTCATCGTTAAGATCGGCGATCGCGGTATCTACCCACTCAATTAAGTGGCGATCGCCCGAACGAGTCAGCAAAAGACTTTCGCGCGCTCTGGGAAAATCTTTGGCATTGAGATTGTGAAAGGTAGCTTTTACTGCTTCAACCTCCTCGGGTGGTACAAACAGATCCCAAAAAAAGCTGTTTTGCACTTCAGACAAAGGATACTGCGCTATTTGTTCGTAAGTAGCATTGATCTGAACGATATGCCCTTCCGTGTCAAGCACAAGCACCAAAGCGTGAATTTTGTCTAAAATTAGATTGAGTAGATCGGATTTACGGCGCAGGTCTTGATATTCAAGTTGATACCGAGCTAGCTCAGCTTTTGTTTGCAGTAACTCTTGCGCATAGCTGCTGCTAATTTGTTTGTAACTCAGTAAGCTGTTAAACGAAGACTCTTGCATGTGTTTGGTACACAAAACTGCTTAATTCAGTAGATGTAGGAATTTAGTTCTGTACCTGGGGTATATGATTCAATCCAGGCATCTTCTTTTCCAAGGTTTGATGAATTTCTGACAAACCTTTGATAGAAATTCATCAAACCGAATCTAGTGAAGATGAGTCTAGAAAAACTGAAAAGACGATTTACAGACAATTTAGGATTGAGCAAAAGCTAATCGTCATAAGAGATTTATAACTTATTTTGCTAATCAGAATTTTTACCGATTTTCCCAGTATAGAGTATCACAGGATTAAAGAGATTCCAGACAAGAAATGGCATTAAAATAAAACGAAATTTGTTTGGATATGATGATTTTGCCCTGCTTATCTAATATTTGAACGGTAGCCATAAAGATTTCACGATTCCTTAATAATTCAACCGCTGTTGTCTCGCACAAAGCTATCTACAGAGATCAGACCCCTAAGACTTAGATAAGTAAAAGTTACTGCATCTAGATTTGTAATTGTCCTATGTCAAAAGTTTTGTGATATGTTCTATCACAACTGTGTGATGTTTAGTCACCCTGTGACTGAGGAGGAGATTGTGTCAGAGAAAAATACAGATATTGTGAATCAGGTAACGCAACAAGCAAAGCAAACATGGACAAAAATTTCTCCATCGTTACAAGCGCTATTGCTAAAGTCTACCCAATGGTTAATCCCAGCGTTACAGAGCCTCAACAAAAAACTCACTGAAGTGGCTCCACCCCAATCTTCACTCTCGAATGAAGAGGGAGGCGCTCAAAAAGTTCCTGCTCAACAGGACGCTAAAGCACGAGCGATCGCGATTCTGGTATCAATTGGTACGCAGACTTTACAATTTCTAATCAAAGCTTTAGAAAGTCTGCAACACAAGCTAGAAGTAACCAGCGCGTCGGCACAAGACGGAACAGCACAAGACCTTGCTGCCCCAGCTTTGCCCAAAGCACCCCTTCAACCTGGTGACCCATTGCCATTGCCCGACCAAGTTAAACAGGAAGTGGGGACTGCTTGGACTTTTGTCCAAAAGCAGCTTGTGCCTGTTGTTTTAGCTTTTATCACTAAAGTCGTTGACAAAATCGATCCACCCATTAGCGCAGCTTGGCAAAAGGTGACAGCAACGCCTACAGTGTCAAATACTTGGACAAAAGTAGAGTCCAGCGATCCTTGGAAAAAAGCAAGCACAGCCATCGCTCCAGCCCTGCGATCGATGCAATCGATCCTCGGTCAAATTCAGCTATCAGATAGCGTCAAGCACATTCTAGAGAAGCGTGCAGCCGTGACAACTCTGGTACTGGCATTTGCTCTATTAATTTTGCTCAAACCAACACGTGCTTTAAGCCATGCGGTTAAAGCCCCTACCCAGTCTCCCACCCAAATATCCAGACAAACCAAGCAGCCTACCCAAAAGCCCTTTAGCGACTTAGTGGCACCAGAAAAAGGCGATCGCGCTGTCTCTCCCAACAAAGTCAAGGTAAATGATATTCAGGTGCAGGTAACTGATGCATCTAAAAAGTATGGTGAAGGACTGATTAAGTCCGTACAAACCAATTTTAAATTGGGGCGTTTGATTGTTGAGTTGACCGATGCTTGGTATCAGCTCGATCCCGATCGCCAAAGCCAACTCATGTCCGATCTGTTATCGCGATCGCAGTCGCTTAAGTTCCAAAAATTGCTTGTTGCTGACTCAGAAATGCACCTAGTGGCTCGCAGTCCTGTCACTGGCACTGAGATGGTAATTGTGAGACGGTAAGTTTTCCAAATCGTTTTCATCAACTAAAAAGCTGTTGGTTATATGCCAACAGCTTTTTGCGTTATCCAACTAAAATATTCAAGAGAATCCACGATCCCAGACGAAACCTATGGCTGACCTCAAAGATCAACGACATCCGCAATACATGGGCGATCGCCAAATTGTCACCGATTTGCTTGGTACTACGCAACCCAGCGATCGCAACTTGGCAGACCTAGCACGACTATGCATTCGCTATCGGGGGTTTCAGGGAGCGCGAGACATTCAAGCAGACTTGCTCAAGGTTTTAGCACAGTGGCACTTAACTGAGGAGCAGCTATATGTCAAAACCCGTGAGATTCATGCCACCGCCAAGGTATTCGCCACCCACAATGATGGGCGCGATGATTGGGCATAGATTCAGCCCCCCAGCCCCCAATTTTGGGGGAGCAAGATTTTCTCTTAAAGTCCCTCAGATATTGGGAGATTTAGGGGGCGAAGAATATGTCTAGACCTAGGTGCTAGCCTTACGCTCTGGTGCGATGTTCTACGCCAAAGCCAACTAGGGTGATTTCGGTCGGAGCAACTGGCTGGTCGGGTCGCCGATAGGTGACGATCGTGCGCAGGCGCGTCTCATGAGTGAGAAAGCGCATCTGATCGACTGCGATCGATTTCTTATAGTAGGTGGTCATTTCTAGGGTTTGCCGAGTGGGCTGATAGGTAAATCGCCCTGCGATCGCGCCAGCTTCTGAGTAGCCCTCATCTCTGAGGTAGTAGCCTTGAACGACTTCTTTAGATTTTTCAAGTTGAGCAGCGATCGGGATTAAGGAGTTATCTGTGACTTCAGAAACAGATAGCACATGGGTGTCAGGCACAAATAATGCCTTGAGCTGCATGGATACCTTTTCACCCTTTTCAGACACTGTATCAAAAGCAATAGAAAACCCTGGTATGCCCCGATCGTCGAGCATTAATGCATCCAGATCGAACACGATCGGCATCGAGTCCGATGGAGCCATAATGTTTTGCTTATCTTGATAGGTCAACGCCTTTACCTCATATTCCGTATAAGACCTTTCGATCTCGTTGACATCGGTCATGTGGTAAGTGCGCTCGGTTTTCCATAGCCCAGAACACTCGGCAAAAAAATCTAGAAAACTCAACATTATCGGTTTCTATAAGTTAACGACAAAAGCATCTTTAACACCCGGAATCCGCACAATCTCTTCTAGCAAGCTTGCTGGTAGGGGATCGTCAATATTTAAGACCATGACTGCTTCGCCACGCACCATACGGCGACCGACTTGCATACTGGCAATATTGACATTAAAGTTGCCCAACAGGGAGCCAAGCCCACCAATGATCCCAGGCATATCTCTATGCAAAGTTAGCAACATATAGTGCGAAGGTGCAACGTTAATGGGGAAATCATTAATATTGGTAATTCGCAACTCTGACTTACCTAATAATGCACCAGTTACCGATTGTTGTCCGTGCGTACCATTGGCAGTCAAATGCAAGGAACCCGTGTAGTCCTCGATCGTAGCATCGCGGGTCTCAGTGACGCGAATTCCACGCTCTTTTGCCTCAAGGCTAGCATTGACGAAGTTGACCCGTTCGCGCAAAGCAGGCGAGAGCAATCCTTTCAACGCGGCTACGACAATCGGTTGACTTTCACTGGTGGCAATTTCGCCTTGTAGGCGCACGTCGAGGGTATCGACGCGACCACCTGCCAGTTGTCCGACCAGATTGCCGAGCATTTCGGCAAGTTGCAGATAGGGCTTGAGCTTTTGCCAAACATCGGGGCCCAACCCAGGAATATTCACGGCAGCGCGTGCAGGTAAGCCCAACAGCACATCGCGAATTTGCTCTGCGACATCCACAGCTACATTGGTTTGCGCTTCTTCGGTTGATGCGCCGAGGTGAGGGGTAAGAATTAGTCGCGAACCCGCTGTTCTCAGGGTTGACTCCGCTTCTAAGGGCTCATTCTCAAAAACATCTAGGGCAGCACCACCAATTTGCCCATTTTTAACCGCTTCTGCTAAGGCAGCTTCATCAATGATGCCACCTCGGGCACAGTTGATGATCCGCACGTTCGGCTTCATGATTTTGAGGCTTTCAGCATTGATCAGGTGGTAAGTCTCTTTGGTTTTGGGTAAATGCAGAGTGATGTAGTCAGATTCGCGGAATAGAATCTCTAACTCCACGAGATTTACACCCAAATGCTCTGCTCGCTCTGCAGTGAGGAAGGGGTCATAAGCCAAGAGCCTCATACCCAGTGCCCGTGCCACCGTTGCCACATGAGAACCAATTTTGCCTAAGCCAATCACACCGAGGGTTTTCTTGTAAACTTCTACACCTGTAAAGCTTTTGCGATCCCACTTGCCTGACTTAATGGAGGCATTGGCTTCAGGGATATAACGAGATAACGAGAGCATCATGGCAAGGGCATGTTCTGCCGCTGCGATCGTGTTGCCTTCAGGTGAGTTAACAACAACAATGCCTTGGCGCGTTGCTGTGGGAACATCAACGTTATCGACACCAACGCCAGCCCGTCCAATAATTTTTAGATTTTTACCTGCTTCGATCGCTTCTTTGGTAAGTTTGGTACCAGAGCGAATCATGATGGCATCGTACTCAGGCAGTGCTTTGATCAGTTCGTCGGGGCTAAGATTTGTTTTAACGTCAACAGTAGCAACCTGAGACAGGATATCAATACCAACTTGATCGATAGGGTCGGAAACGAGAACTTTTGGCATAGTTAATGAGATTCAGTGGTTATTCGCAATTTGTTACTGAGTTACTTCGTTATGGATAACTTCAGATCCTTTCAGTTGACTTGATTGAGGGCAAGTAACAAACAAAAAATAACAAAGCGAGAAATTATAGGACAAATTTGCTTATACCATTTATCCCTAAGCTAATTGCAGAATAATTACAAGAATTTAGTTTTTAGGCGATCGCCAATTTAACTTTTAATGCACCCACCAAAATCCTTATTGACTGGGATAAATTCATGCACAACCTCATTCGCAAAGAGTTCAGAGCGATCCCGATCGCGTTTGCTGGCATTATTATTGACAATTGATATGCTTAGATTGTGACAAAAGCCTCGATCTGATGCGCGATTTTTAAAGATTGAAACCCAAAAAATCACTGATAGCAATTCTCTATTTGAATAATGCAATCTACTGGCTTAGATCCCCGACTTTTTAAAAAAGTCGGGGATCTTAAAGTCGGGGATCTTGTTGTATGGATGAATCATCTAACAAATCCAATCCTTTAGGATTACACCAATCTAATTTTTTGAGCTATAATGGATCGACTTGGGACCGCAACGGTTTCGACGTGTTAGTGGAAATTATCCCGTGATGCAGGTCGAGAGCGAGTCACCTCTCGCAAATCAATGACTCAAACAAGTACATGCGAACAACATAGTACCCTTTGCTCGTAAAGCCGCTCCTGTAGCTGCCTAAGAACCAATTAATTTCGGTTTCGAGATCTGATGTGTGACTCCGTTAAACTCATTAGATAACCCCCAACGGACGCTGCAAAAAACTTCCTCTTGTAAGTTGTTTGCCTAAGACCATACGAGAGAATCTCCGCTGCTGAGGATAACAAGTAGCTCCCTCCATGAGGATCAGAATGGATAAACCTGTGAATGAGTGGGGCGTTATGAGCTAGTACGGACGGCAGTTCGACTCTGCCCGGTTCCATTAAATTCTTAATAATTTCAAATTCCAAAAAACTGCGATCGCAGTTTTTTTTTGCTCGTTTTCTGCGAGCGCAGAACTCAAGTTCTAATTAAATTGAAATAGGCATTAGAATTATGAATAACATGAATTCGGGATAATGATTTCGGAACAAAGCAAGCCAACTGGTTAGAACTAAAGAGTTCGATCCCCCTGCCCGATAGGGCATCTCCCTTTTGTAAGGGGGACAAGAAAAATTCTCCCCCCTTTTGTAAGGGGGGCTGGGCGGGATCCCTGGGTTGTATAGCGTTTCAGGTTTTCTTATCCCGAACTGACGTTGAATATGAAATTCATTTTCCTTTATATCTAGGCGATCGCATCTAAAACGAATGACCAATTTATGGATTCGAGGGAGTAGCCGCAGTGGCAAAAGCGATCGCATTGTCCAGGAATTTCAAGACTGGGCAGAGATGGACTTTGCCAAACATCCCAATCCGCAAGCTGCTTCGCAGTCCGTCTTGGTGCTATCGGTAGATTCTGAACAACGCCAAAAGTTAAGCGATCGCCTCAGTATTGCCACCCACGGTCGTTATCCCGTCACAGCCGCTACGCCGCTTAGTTTTTTTCGCGATCAAGTCCTGCTTTTCTTTCCTCTGTTGATGCGGTTGTTGGAATGGAAAGCCCAGTTTCCGATTTTGCTGCGGGTAGAAAACGAGCAGGAACTCGCTGCCAAATTGTGGTCAGACCGACTCGATTCGGGTTTGCTCAGTATGGAAGGGGTGGGTCGCGATCGCGTCGTGCGGCGCATGTTGGACTTGTACTTACTGGCTGCGAATAGTGGGAAACCGATCGAGCAAGTACCGCAGATCTTGAGTCAAGGCATGGAGGGGTTTGAGTCAGACTCCGAGCGAGATTCTAGAAATTCTGCGCCGAATGAGAACCCCAAACAGCAAGAAAGTGCTTGGCAAAATGTCTGTGAGAATATTGGGGATGCGCTGGTGGAGTGGCGGGAGTTTTGCTGGCGCAATGGGTTGCTGACCTATGGCACGATTACGGAATTGTTTGGCAAATATCTATTACCCAATACACAATATCGCCAGAAACTCCAGCAACGCTATCGCTATTTGATTGTGGATGATGCCGATGAATTCCCCGCGATCGCTTGCGATTTATGTACGGTTTTAGTTAAGAGCGGTGTAAAATCTCTATTTACCTTTAATCCTGAAGGTTCGATTCGCTTGGGGCTGGGAGCCGATCCGAAATATTGGCTGACACTAGCGGCGCAATGCCAAGTCGAAACGCTTGATAGGATTCCCGAAAGCATTGGCAAGGAATATGCGGAGTTGGTTTTGGATCTAGTTCTAGAGCCAAGTATGCGCCTCAGCGAATCCATTGACAGCTTCCATAGTATCGATACGATTTCACGGGCTAAATTATTCCGTTCCGTTGCCGATACGATCGCCACTGCGATCGCTTCCGAGCAAATCAAAGCCAGTGAAATCGCCATTATCGCCCCCGGCTTGGATAATATCGCCAACTATGCCCTAGTAGAAATTCTCAGTAAAAAAGAGATTTCGATTTTACCGCTTAACGATCAGCGCCCCCTCTCGGTTTCCGCCGCCGTGCGATCGCTGTTGGCACTCATGACTTTGGTCTATTCCAATCTGGGACATCTGGTCGGTCGCGATCAAGTTGCCGAAATGCTGGTGTCTTTAAGCGAAGCGATCGATCCTGTCAGGGCAGGGCTGCTCGCCGATCGCTGTTTCTTGCCACATCCCATTCAACCGCAACTGCTCCCTAGCGACACCTTTAGCGAATGGAATCGCTTTGGCTATGAAGCCACTCAAGCATACGAACAGATTCGCCAATGGATCGAACGCCAACCCCATAATCTTGCGCCTTTGCTACTGTTAGATCGGGCGATTCAACAGTTCCTCCAACCCAGAAATCTCAGCTACGATCGCCTCTCTACGCTACAGGAATTGATTGAGACAGCTCAGTACTATTGGGAAATAGGACTGCGATTGCAATGGCAGGATCGAAAGATTTTAGAGGGATTTATTCAATTAATCCGACAGGGTACAGTGACGGCAAATCCCTTTGCGCCAAATGCGCCGAACGATAGCGTCGTGCTTGCCACAATTTACCAATATCGCATGGCACGCCTCTCCCATCGCTGGCAATTTTGGCTGGATGCGGGTTCCTCGCTCTGGACGCAGGGCGGCGCAGCGGCGTTGTTTGGTGCGCCTCTATTTTTGCATGACTGGTCGGGTGAAGTATGGACAATTCAAGATCGGGAGGCAGCCGATCGCGAACGTTTAAAACGATTGCTGCGAGATCTATGCGATCGCGCCACAGAGAGAATCTATCTTTGCTATAGCGAACTCAGCACCAACGGACAAATCCAAACTGGGCCACTGCAAGTCTTGGCGGATATTGCCACTGTGCCCATTTAAATCTGCGCCATCCTTGAGCCTGTTTAATCGGCGATCGGAAATTTATAGCGTAAAATAAAATCACTATTACCTGTCTGTCGAGCCACCTATGTCTCAAGACCTCCTGACTGAAATTTACAATGTCTTCGATCCTTTCGATCCGCCCCCTAAAGAAGCCTATGTGGACTGTGGAGAAGTACGTGGTGATTGGAGTGTTTTAACAGAGTTAGGAAATAAAATTATACGTGGCAGAACTACCACCTATCAGCTTTATACAGGACATCGTGGTGTTGGTAAATCAACGGAACTTTTGAGACTCAAAAGAGACTTAGAAGCGCGAAATTATTTTGTCGTCTATTTTGGTGCTGACAGTGAAGATATTGATATTCAAGATACGGAATATGCCGATATTTTACTGGCTTGTACAAAGCATTTAGTTCAAGAAATCAAACTAAAAGACAAAAATCCATTAAAGGGGATCTCTGATTGGTTGCAAAAAAGGGCTAAAAATTTATCCGATTTATTGTTAACAGAGCTGAGCTTTGAGGGCTTGACACTCGAACAACAGGTTTCGCAGTTCTCTAAAATCACGGCTACGATTAAGGCAAAACCAGACAACCGTAGGGAGATTCGCGATCGCATTAATGCCAATGCTTCTTCTTTATCTGTCGTTCTCAATGAATTTATTGATGCTGGCAAGAAATTTTTAGTAGAAAAAGGCTATAAAGACTTAGTTTTGATTGTCGATAATCTGGATCGCATTGCAGAGACACAAAAAGCAGAGGGAAAGCCAAGTAACTATGATGAGATTTTTATCCAAAGACACGAACAGATGCGAGATTTGCACTGTCATGTGATTTACACTGTTCCGATCGCGATGGTTTACTCCGATCGTTGCACGCAGTTACAAAACAATTTTGATGAAACCGACGTGCTACCAATGGTGATGTTAACAGATGAAGAAGGCAAGAAAAGTGAAGCTGGGCTGGAGAAATTTCGCGAAATTATTGCTAAACGAATTGCCCAAGTCGAGTTAGAGAACGATCCTGAGGTTGGGAAAAAGCTAGCGAATGCTTTGGAAACAGAGGTATTTGTATCTGATGCAGTCCTCGAACGTCTCTGTTTGATGAGTGGGGGACATATTCGATTGTTAATGAAAATGATTCAAAAGGCATTGGATCACACCGCTACACTTCCGATCTCGGCTAAGTCTGTGAATCGGGCGCTCGAGGATGCTAAGGAAGATTATCTCAACCAAATTTTCGATCACCAATGGGAACTTTTGCGTAAGGTTGCCAATAAAAAACAGATCCCAAACATAGAGAATGATAAGGAGTATCCACGCCTATTGGGTAGTCGTTGTGTTCTGGAATATCGCTATCGCGATGCAGACGAAAAGTTAAAGCGATGGTATGACGTACATCCTCTTATTAAAGAACTTGAAAAGTTTGAGCAAAGGCTATGACTTTGATAGGAGAGCGAGAGATTGAGAAATCTACTCCCGAAGAGGAGTATCAATCGATGCTGAGGTCGCTCAGACGGCGTAAGGGCTTTGGGTTGGTATTTGTGCGCTGTACGCCAGTAGGCGGGCAAGAATTAATCGAAAAAGTTCGCAACGACCTGCCACACAAAACAGTTGGTGTTTTAGAACTCAAGGAGCCTATCTCTAATTTAATCGATCTGGTCAAAGCATTTCCCAATGTCGAAAACCTCAACATTCTATTTATTGTCGGCTTAGAGAAATCTCTTACAGAATACATTCGTCCGGGATATGGTGGGGAAGGTGATTATTACAACCTCGACACAGTTCCACCCATCCTCAGCCATCTCAATTGGCAACGTGAAAATTATAGAGATTGCTTTCGTCACCTCTGTTTTGTGTTTCTATTGCCTCGCTTTGCGATTAAATATATCATCCGTCGTGCCCCCGACTTTTTTGACTGGGGAACAGGTGTAGTAGAGTTTCCTACAGACAAAGAATTTGTGGGACAGGAATCACAACGTCTGATCCAAGAAGGAGATTTTCAACAGTACCAAAGATGGAGTTTATCACAACGTACAGAACGCATCATTCAAATTGCCGAACTACTCGCAGAGCCATATCAAACACTAAATCGTAAAGCCGAACTTCTATTCGAGCAAGGGCTTATTTTTGCTGCAAGTGAACAATACGAAGAAGAGATCGCTTCCTATGACAAGGTAGTGGAAATCAAGCCTGAAGCCCACCAAGCATGGTACAACCGAGGCAATGCCCTAGGTAATTTAGGCAGATACGAAGAAGCGATCGCTTCCTATGACAAGGCAGTGGAAATCAAGCCTGACGACCACCAAGCATGGAACAACCGAGGCAATGCCCTAGGTAATTTAGGCAGATACGGAGANGCGATCNCCTCCTATGACAAGGCAGTAGAAATCAAGCCTGACTACCACCAAGCATGGTACAACCGAGGCAATGCCCTAGGTAATTTAGGCAGATACGAAGAAGCGATCGCCTCCTATGACAAGGCAGTAGAAATCAAGCCTGACGACCAAGATGCATGGTACAACCGAGGCATTGCCCTAAAGAATTTAGGTAGATACGAAGAAGCGATCGCCTCCTATGACAAGGCAGTAGAAATCAAGCCTGACGACCACCAAGCATGGTACAACCGAGGTATTGCCCTAGGTAATTTAGGCAGATACGAAGAAGAGATCGCTTCCTATGACAAGGCAGTGGGAATCAAGCCTGACGACCACCAAGCATGGTACAACCGAGGTATTGCCCTAGGTAATTTAGGCAGATACGAAGAAGAGATCGCTTCCTATGACAAGGTTTTGGAAATCAAGCCTGATTACCACAAAGCATGGTACAACCGAGGTATTGCCCTAGGTAATTTAGGCAGATACGAAGAAGCGATCGCCTCCTATGACAAGGCTCTGGAAATCAAACCTGACAAACACGAAGCATGGTACAACCGAGGCATTGCCCTAGAGAATTTAGGCAGATATGAAGAAGCGATCGCCTCCTATGACAAGGCTGTGGAATTCAAACCTGACAAACACGAAGCATGGTACAACCGAGGTTATGCACTTTTAAAAGTCGGAAAATATGATGAAGCAATTCAAAGTATCGATAGATCGCTTGAAATTCAGCCAGATTCCTATGCGTATGAAAGTAAAGCCTATGCTTATGTTCTACAAAACAAAACCGATTTAGCGATTGAGAATCTTCTTTACTCTATACAACTCGATCCAAGCCGCAAAGACGAAATAGCTAAAGACTCAGATTTTGATAGCATTCGTCACGATCCGCGCTTTCAAGCCTTGATACAATAGAAGGAAAACGCCATGACTACCCTACTCGAACAAGCCTTTACTGCCGCTTCTGCGCTACCACAGACAGAACAAGACGAAATTGCCCATGATATTTTCCGAAAACTTGAAGCCAGAAAAAAGTCTCGCCGCTCCTTACTAAAAATGTCATTAGAACAACGCCGCCAAATCCTTGCTCGGCAAGCAGAAAAGATGATAGAGCATTATCAACAAAATTCAGAATGGAAAGAACTAGGAACAGGAGATATCATTGAGTATCATGATGAAACCAAATAGAGGTGAAATCTGGCTGGTCAATCTTGAACCAACCGTCGGTGCAGAAATTCGCAAAACCAGACCAGTAGTTGTGATTAGCTCAGATGCGATCGGCAAATTACCAATAAAACTGATTGCTCCCATTACTGACTGGAAACCATATTTCGATGAAAACATCTGGCATATCAAGATTGAGCCAGATAGCATTAATGGATTAAGTAAAGTCTCAGCAATTGATACGCTTCAACTAAGAGGTCTAGATACTACAAGGTTTATCCGACAACTAGGAAAACTTACTGAAGACATAATGATAGAAATTACGATCGCGATCGCTCTAGTAATCGAATACACACCAGAATGAGAAGCAAGCAAAGCCAGACTCAGATTTTGAAACATCCACCGCAATCCGCGCTTTCAGGCATTGCTTGATAGCATATAGCTGACACACCTCACATCATTCCGTCTTGCATAACAAAGAGAGAAATAAAATCATGCAACTAAATATAAATCTTGCAGACTTCTGCTTGTCACCCTTCGGTAAGAGCGATACCCAATAGGGCAGGAGGGGCATTCGATCGATATCTTGGTACAAACTCGTTCTATCGTATTGTGAAGAAGTAAGCGATTACAATCTTCGATTGAGGAGCATAAATGCAAGCGTGATGGGGATCGCAATATATCCGTAAGAGCGAAGATTCATGATTAGAACTGTTCGCTTAAGTTTGTCAGAAGAATTGGATAGTAATTTCGTAATACAAAACCCTTCTGAAACTACGCTCATGGCAAAGCCGATGCCCAGAAACACGACAACCCCCAAGAGTTGCAAAATATTGACATAAAAGGGTACAGACAGATCGGGGAATGGCTTTCCTGCAACAGTTGCTGGATTTAATACACCAACAGATCCCAATAGAAACAGACTACAGATCAGTCCGCAAAACCAGATTAGCCCCCATCCACACAACCCCAACAAACTCAATAACAACGGAGGGATAATCGAATCTTGCGATCGCTTTTTGGAAAAAAACAACCAAGAGAAAATGACCAAAAGAAAATAAGCGATCGCCATAGGTATCCAAGTAGCACCATAGGGTAATCCAGCAATGCCCATAATTACAAGAAAGCCCATAACCAAGGAACATAGGTTTGCCAGACCAGAAAACAGAATGGCTTTACCTAGATGAACTTGCTCTCTTTTCGCTAAAATAAAGCCCTCTAGCGTAACAATTCCAATCAGCCCTAAGCCATAACTAATAATTCCAGCACTTAATGGAATCTGTAGTAGCCAGACTGCCATCGGCGGCCAACTATTGGCACTAGCTGGACTGATCCCCAGCAACCAAATTACGATCCCCAGCAACGGGATTGCGATAAAACGATACTTACTCACGATGATGTTGTTAAGTTCCTAGAGGTCTGGGACAAAGTTTTGGATATTAACCGCTTGAATTCATATCAGCTTATCTTCCGAAAGCTTTGCCCTTAACTGGGAAATACAAAAGTTCTTAATTTTTCACGGTTAAGGTTGGCTATTTTTCATACTCCACGACTAGCCATTGAGTGCCAAACTACGATACCTTCTAGTTAATCATTATATTTTCGTTTTTAACTACTTACTAAAGGTATTGGCAATGAATACAAAGGATGGACTCAAGCAGACTTGGCAAGACAGCGTACTGGATAGCATTATCGCAATGGCACGAGGAGATGATGGCGATTTTGTACTCCTCGATCGCATTGCAAAAACAACCAGCGAACCGCAGGGACTTCAGAAGGTAATCGACTGGCTTTCGCAAACTCCCCAAGGGAAAGCAGCTTTTGAAAAGCGTCCGCGAGTAGGAACGATCGATCTGCAACATCTTTCTCAACTACCGCCCGATACTCTTGGCTATGCCTACGCGCAGCATTTTATGGATAATCATTTGAAGCTGATGACTCCCCATTCGGCGAACAATGACTTTGAGTTTCTAGGCGCTCACCTTGGGGAAACCCATGATATCTGGCATGTGGTTACGGGTTGCAATACGATGATTTTGGGGGAGATTCAGCTAGAAGCTTTTTATGTGGGTCAGTTGTCGGCATCGCGTTTTTGGTTGGCGTTGTTGGTCAAAAATCTACTTAAAGCCACGATTGGAGATATTGAAGTTTCGGGACAGTACATGGATGCGATCGCGAAGGGATGGCTCATGGCAAAGCAAGCAAAACCTCTCTTTGGTATTGAATGGAATCAATTGTGGGAAAAGCCTCTAGAAGAAGTTCGAGATTCTTTAAATGTGGTTTCGATCGATATTTAAAAGAACTCCATAATTCCTACACTAGTTGTTTCAGGTTGAGCGGCGATTTTCACATTTAGAATATGAGTCATTAATATCCTTCATTGCCGTGACTTTTAATCCAAAATATTTCTGTTTAACCATGCTGCTCTTCTTGATAGAAGTCTGCATTGCTGTTTTTTTTGACGATCGCTTTATTCGTCCTTTTGTGGGGGATGTTTTGGTCGTCATTCTCATTTATTGTTTGATTCGGTCTTTTTGGAAGATTCGTGCCACCGTCGCCGCTTTATCTGTGTTTGGGTTTGCCTGTGCGATCGAAGGGTTGCAATATTTGAATCTCGTCGATCGCTTGGGATTGCGGCAATATAAACTTTTAGCGATCGTTATCGGGACAACCTTTGATTGGATGGATATCCTTGCTTACGCGATCGGTACTGCGATCGCATTTTTCGTTTGACTTTGGTCTGGCGATAGGATTTCAATCGTCAGAATTAGCGCTCTCGATCGAATTGCTCTCGATCACTCTTGAAAGACATAATCATGGGGCATCGTGGCATCGGTTAAGATGGCTTGGGTGAGATCGGCTCCATAAAGATTTGCCATACTCAGGTTGGCTCTGACCAACAAAGCTCTCCGTAAATCGGCACGGTTGAGGTCTGAGCCGCTGAGATATGCCCCACTTAGATTTGTCCCCCTTAGATCGGCTCCCACAAGGTCGCATTCGCTCAAGTTAGCCCCAGACAAATCTGCCCCAATCAGATTGGCGCGGTTGAGATTTGATTCGCTAAAGTCCGTACTAATTAAATTTGCTCCGATTAGGTCAGTGCCCACAAGACATGAAACATTTAAGGTGGCATAACTAAGATTTGACTCATTGAGATTTGCCCGACTCAGATCGACTCCCATCAAGTTTGCCTTACTTAGATCGGCTTTACTCAAGTTGGCACTAATTAGATTTGCCCCAACTAAATTAGCACTGACCAAATTTGCCATGCTCAATCTAGCCATATTGAGGTCGGCTTTATAGAAATTTGTTTGACTCAACGTCGCTCCTCTGAGATCGGCGCTGCTGAGGTTTGCTTCACTTAAGTTAGCTGTACTGAGATTGACCGTACTTAGGTACGCCATACTGAGGTTAGCGCCTTGCAGGTTGACCCCCTGTAAATTTGCCATATTGAGGTCTGCACTGCGAAGATTGGCGTTGCTAAGATTGACTCCTCGCCAATTTACCCCCCGCAGATTTACCATGCTTAGGTTAATGCCCGAGAGATCGAGATCGTTGAGACTAACCATGCTCAAGTCGGCTCCTTGGATACTGGGATTTTTTTCTCTCCAGTTATTCCAGTTGGTAGCCCCTTGCATAATTAAATTGAGGTATTCCTGATTTGCCACAGCCTAACTTCCTAGAATGTGTTTGCCTTTCTACTTATTCAAGCTTAGATTACCTAGAGCCATTGATCCACTAGACCATTGGGTGGTGTTATTTCAATACATTTACGTTGGAGATCGACCACAGGTGCGATCGCTTTGACAAAAGGAATTAAGACCGTGGTTCGATCGTCTTGGTTTTGCACTTCTAGCAAGTCATTTCCAGCTGTCATTATCCCGATCACTTTACCCAATAATTTGCCCGTTGGCTGATGCATAACATCACAATCGATTAAATCAGAAAAATGATACTCATCGGGGTCTAGAATAGGGCGATCGCTGCTTGGAACCACAAACAGGTAGTTTCGCAAAGCCTCGGCTTGATCGCAGGTATCAATTCCTGCCAATCGCACAATATAGAGACCAGACTTACTGGGTAGGCAACGGCCATTCAGTAACTCAACGGCTTGAGGTTGTGCAGTCTCAGTCGGACAGATCCAACGTTTACCTGCTTGCTCAAATCTTTCAGGAAAATCTGAGTAAGAGAAGACGCGTAACTCTCCCTTAAGACCCTGTGTGGATACAATTTTACCAACTACTAACCAGTCATCTTGAGACATAAGCGGGGTTGCTTGAATTTTTCTTGCTAAGTACCTTCCGTCTATTCGCTTTAAAAACGCCAACATGCACCTAGGTGCATATTTTGTTAAGCTTGCATATAGGCTTTACAAGAACGACCTTGTTCATCCTATCAGGTTTAGATCGGTGTTTTTAGATGGGTGTTAAGCCCGAACTGAGGGTGTAGCAAAGTAGGGCACTTGATAATGGCACGGTAAGATTATCGGTTCCCCCAGGTGAGAAAGCTTCAAATAGGGTAGCGATCGCTGCTACAGGAAAAGCGATCAGCCAATGATACAAACTTGGGTTGAGCCATCCATTTCCTCCCCCTCCCATCCATCCATTCGCAAGGGATAGCACGATCGCGGTCATTAAATAACTCACGCTCAGCATTGCTAATGAGCCCTCAAGGGTGCGTTTATTTCCCAAGCAAGAATAGCTATGCTTACCCCAACGCTGTCCCACAAGTGCGGCAATTCCATCGCCCCATGACATCACCATCACGCCCACAACGGCATATTGGGGGAGATGAATGCTCCAAAACAGGGCAACTAAAAGCGTAATGCTGACTGCATAGTAAAACACGCCGTGGGTCTTACGCCCTACACCATTGAGCATGGGCAAGATGTTGGTGTAATACGATAAATAAGCGATCGCGCTAAACAATCCACCTGCAATCAGACAGAGCCATAGCGAAATCTTTAGTCCCCAAGCAATCAACAACACATTCCCCGTACCAATGTGCACGACTTTGCGCACGAGTTCTGCGTTAGTGCCAAACCGACGCAAAACCGCTGATATCGCAAACACCAAGCCGAGCCACACCATTACAGCACTGACTTGAATCGATAGTGTAAGTGGTTCGGCAAGATCGCCTAGCAAAAACATGAAGGAATATAGGGTATGTAGGTAAACTGAATCGATCGCTTTCTCTAGCATATTCTACTATCGAAGGATTCATCAATTGATTTTCTCCTACTCCACACGCTGAGAACCTGAGATATGCGATCGCTGAAGTAATTAAAAAATTTTGCGCTACCCCCTTGTCAAATTTGTAGTACGCATGTAGTATGTAGTACATGAGGTTACAAAGTAATACATCGCCTAAAGCAAAGGTAAGTTATGTAGCTTTTCAACCCTAACAGAACCACGAAAAATCAATAGTATCGCCATCATTTTTATACGGGGCGTTTCTTAAATCCAAAGCATTTAAGCTGTGTTTTAAAGAAATTGTCTTGTAGTACGGGGGGTGAAATATCTATGTAAATTACGACGGATTAATTACATCGTTGTAGTACAGGGTAATTCATCCCCAAGGTTTAGCAAGTTTTAGTCCTGTGGGCGAATGGTTTAAGCCGTCACGCTTTCAACGTGAAGCAGCGAGTTCAATTCTCGTCAGGACTACCAAATGGCTGAGTATCCAAGCGGTCTAAGGAGGATGCCTGCAAAGCATCTATGCGTGAGTTCAACTCTCACCTCGGCCTTGCGAAAGATTTTGATTTTTCGCAGCTTGATTTACTGCAACTTGGCAGTGTGGCTGATTGGTTAAAGCGTCTAGCTCATAACTAGATTTATGTGGGTTCAAATCCCGCCACTGCTACCAAATCAAGACCAACTTCAAAACCAACTTCCAAGAAATTGGCAATCCCTCTTTGGTTGCTCTTTTCTTTCTTGTGGGGATAGTGTAATTGGCAACACTTCGGTCTCCAAAACTGACATTCTAGGTTCAAATCCTAGTCCCTGCGCCATTTTTATTTATTCATTTTGGTGCTGTACGCAAACGGCATAAGCGACTGACCTGTCAAGTCAGCGATCGCGGGTTCAAATCCCGTCAGCACCGTGTTGGGTTGGCTCTCAATGGCGTGAGTAATGGTCTGTAAAACCGGAGCGTTAGCACTGTAGGTTCAATTCCTACCCGACCCATATGGAGAGGTGGCTGAGAGGCTTAAAGCACCTTCCTGCTAAGAAGGAACGGAAATAACCACCGTCGAGGGTTCAAATCCCTCTCTCTCCTTATCCCTTGGTAGCTCAGATGGTAGTAGCGCCTGTCTGAACAACAGGAGGTCGTCAGTTCGATTCTGATCTAAGGGATTTATTGCCTTGTAGCTCAATGGCAGAGCCATCCGCTGTTAACGGAGGGGTTGCAGGTTCAAGTCCTGCCGGGGCAGTTATACCATAATTTAGAACTTGGCGAGTTCAATTAAATTAGGTATCGATGCCGAGTAGACAAATTGGTAAAGTCACCTGTCTCTGAAACAGGAGTCTGTAGGTTCAAGCCCTACCTTGGCAGTTCGCTCTATTGGGAAGTACGCAAATAGGCAAAGCGATCGCACTTTGAATGCGACGGTTGAGGGTTCGATTCCTTCCTTCCCAGTTTGCTCCTGTAGCCCAATCTGGTAGAGGCGGCTATCTCAAAAATAGTCAAGTATGAGTTCAAATCTCATCGGGAGTATGCTCCTATAGCCCAACTGGAAGAGGTGCTGAACTTAAAATTCAGAAGTTGTGAGTTCGACTCTCACTAGGAGTATCGAGTTTTTTGCTCCTGTAGCCCAATTGGCAGAGGCTTTCGGCTTAGACCCGAGATATTGGAGGTTCGAGTCCTCTCAGGAGTATTTTGCCCTTGTGACGGAAAGGTATACGTCTCTCCTTCAGAGCGAGAGTTTTGCTGGTTCAAATCCAGCCAGGGGTATTTGCTCTCGTGGCGGAATGGTATACGCACTGGTTCGAGAAGCCAGGTTGAGTTTTCATGTGCAGGTTCAAGTCCTGTCGAGAGTATTACCGGGTGTGGCGCAGGGGGAGCGCGGCTGCTTTGGGAGCAGAAGGTCGTGGGTTCAAATCCTACCACTCGGATTTTGGGTCGTTGGCAGAGCGGCTTACGCGGGTGCCTTTTAAGCACTTCAAGACTGGTTCAACTCCAGTACGACCCTTTGCAGGGATGGAGCAATGGCGGGCTCGCTTGGCTCATAACCAAGAAATCAAGAGGTTCGATTCCTCTCCCTGCCACCAAATCTGCTGATGTGGCTCAACTGGCAGAGCGATCGCCTTGTAAGCGATGGGTTGCAGGTTCAATTCCTGTCATCAGCTTGGTCTGATATCCAATCATGCGAATGTGATGTAATGGCTAGCATAGGAGTCTTCCAAACTCTTCGTACGAGTTCGACCCTCGTCTTTCGCTTTTACTTTCTTTCTACCCATCTTCTGTTACAGGAAGATGAAAGAGGTAAATCCAACATGCGGGTGTATCGCTAAACCCTGTAGCTCAACGGGAGAGCATTTGCCTTACAAGCAAGCGGTTGCAGGTTCGCTCGTTTCAGGGTTATTTGGCTGTCGGGGTTATTTGGGGATGTCGTTCAACGGACAGGACGCTAGTCTTCGGAACTAGCTATGTGGGTTCGATTCCTACCATCCTCGTCGGGCGTGTTAGCTCCTTCCTAGCACTCCTGTATGGGTCTGTAGCTTAACTGGGAAAGCGTCTACCTTGCAAGTAGAAAGATGTGGGTTCGATTCCCACCAGTATCCACTTAAAAGTTAAAAAGGAGAAATTGCCGTGTTACAGATATTTTTCGCCAAGCTGACTTGTCACATTCTAATCGTTCAACATTCTATGAGGAGAAATTTAAGGTTATGAGCGAGCATCGGCTCCACGAACTTACCATCGAACGTCCACGGGGCGGAATGCGCCTGAGTTCTCGCAGACTCAAAGGTGTTCGTAAAACGCTCGATCGCTTGACTGACGTAGCAAGTGAGGATGGTTTGCTCAGCCCTTATTTCATTAAGGTTCGAGGCAAAACTAAACACTTTTCCGACCATCTTGCCCCATTACGGCAGTTTCTATATTCCCAACTAGGACAACCTTGGGATCGGATTTATAGCGAACTTTGTCAAAGTCTAGATAGTAGTACCCTATCAGGGCAACATATTCTTTCGCATCTATGGGACTATGTCGAGAGATATGTAGAAATCGTTGATGGAATACCTTGCCGTAAATCCAGCACCTATCGGGGCAGAGAGCTTGGCAAGTGGAGATACTACCAATTCTACATCCATCCCGATACTGGCGTACTTTGTTTGGCTGAGCGAATTCCCAAAGCACCACCTAAGCCAGTCGATGATTTCATCAAACTCGATGCCTATCATCACTATCGTAGGGTAGATGGCATTTGGTATCACATGACTGTAGCGAATTTGCCATCCTTTGGCTGCTTTTGGGATGTCATGCTTAAGGAGTTTGTCTCTAGGGAGCGAGGCAAATCGACCTACATTATCCAAAAACGTCAGTGCAACAAAAAAGAAGTTCGATGGATTTTGGCGAAACTCAATGGGGATGTGGCTCAAAGGATAGAGCATCACTCTTCTAAAGTGACTCGTGCAGGTTCGAGTCCTGCCATCCCCGCTTTATCCAAATTTTACGGGATTTGAAAATGGTATTGAATACGGGCATATAGCTCAATGGCAGAGCCACCGACTCTTAATCGGTTTGTTGTAGGTTCGAGTCCTACTATGCCCATGTGTCTGAAGTCGAAGTGGTCGAGATACTAGCCTGTGAAGCTAGCCATTAACGGGTTCGAGTCCCGTCAGACACCCCAAATGGAGAGCACCGCTAAATGGCTGGCAACTGGTCTTGAAAACCAGGGTAGGGTGATGCTCTAGGGGTTCGATTCCTCTGCTCTCCTTTTTCCACTAGAGGCGGAAATAGCGACGCACTGTGCCGATAACGCAGGTGTAGCAGGGGCAGTACCTGCCTAGTGGACTACACTAAGAATTGCCGACTTATTCAATCACGTATATAGCTATGACGATTTACTTTTATAGCGATCGCGAAGAACCCTACGGTTGTTTCTCTAATTTTTCTAGACATGGCTTTATGCTTGACGATCTCTGGTGGGCAACCAGCGAACATTACTTTCAAGCCCAGAAATTTATTACGACCGATCGCGCTTGGGCAGAAAAAATCCAGAATGCCAAAGCCCCTAAAGATGCGGCAAATATGGGGCGCGATCGCAGCCATTCGCTACGCCAAGATTGGGAACAGGTCAAAGACGATGTCATGCGTAAGGGCGTACTACAAAAGTTCAAAACCCATACGGATATTCAAGAAATTCTGCTGGGAACGGGAAATCAACATTTAGTTGAGAATGCCCCTAATGACTACTACTGGGGATGCGGTCAAGATGGCAGTGGCAAAAATATGCTGGGAATTATTTTGGTTGAGGTCAGAGAAATTCTTTGCAGTCATGCATAAACAGGACATATAGCTCAATGGTAGAGCCACCGATATTTATCTGGTCTGTTGTAGGTTCGACTCCTACTATGTTCGTATGCTTGAAATTGCGTGCAACTCATTTTTGAACCCTATGGGTTTCATGCTTTAGCCCAACCTACACGATCGGCGATCGCACTATTCCATTAACGCATCCTTCTAGCTCGGCAGTCCGCCGATCGCGGCTAATTGCTTGGCGCAATTTTTGCAGGCGATCGCTGCTTTATTCCTTGAAAACATCCAGATGGAAGTGCACCGATTATCGCGGTTTTCAAGCAAATACGGACGGAATTTACAGTGGACGGAAGTACTGAGATCCCTGTCTCTTTAAGCTTTTCATGCATTTGAATGGTGTCCACATAATTATGAAAACCGCGATATTAGAAATCGGTTAGTTTAACTCCCACTTAATCTAACAGTTAACCAAATCGCGATCTCGCTGGCATTGCACACAAGGCTTGTTGAGGTTGGGTATTATTCTTCAATCCCAATTTCGAATTAATTAAACGCGTTACCATTCTACATAAGTTATACTGACACTAGGCTTCATCTTTTATCTCAATTTAAGAGATATGCGATCACACTCTTTTTCTGTGAGGAAAACGGGAGGAATGAGCACATTGCAAGAGTTCTGATATAATCAGAACACAAGTTTCATTTTTCTTCTAATTTATCTTAAGTTTTATCCGTATCTATAGGATTAATCGAATCGTGTCAATTTTGTCGGCTCCTTCTGCTATTTCTTTTATCCATTCTTCTTCCGTTGGTTCGGAGGATTCAACCTTCGCTGCACTAGACTTAATTGATAGCCACCTCGATTCTCTTTACACTCAGCAACTCATTCTCGGTTACAACCTCGTTGTTATAATGGATGAAATTCAAGAGGTCGATGAGTTTATTTCGTCATCCCAAGCTCAATTGGTAACACATTCCTTTTTCCCTTATTTGTTTGCTCGCGTTCAATTACCCGTAAATTCCGAATTGGATATTCAGGACTTTATGCTTCGGTTAGACTTTGTTCAGTTATCTTAGTCAATATCAATCATTTTATTTACTATCAAATAATTCAGCCATTAGTTGATCGTATGCACCTGCCACTAAATCCATTATCACTTCACGGGCTGTGTCTTCTCCTTCTGAGGCTGGTGTTATACTCATCGCGGTAATATCGTCTTCTCCTTCGAACACGATCACGGGCTTTTTGGAAGTCATTCCGCCTACGTATTGCGTCTGGTAATCTACATCTTCTCCAATTAGATACGATAACTCTGATATATACATTTCTACTTGGTGAGGGTTATCAGTTGTCAATACTTGCCCTTCTTTGATGGCTTTCTCCACGTTATCAGTAAGCTTTACTATACCTTTCCCCCGCCGTCCGTGGTGTTTTATAGTCTCTCTTGCTACTAGTATCCGAAACGTCACCTTTGTCTTTGAATCCTTTACCTTTTCGCAGATATCCGCAACAAGTTGCCGCATTATGTTGACAGATCCCCCACCAACTGCCGTCTCAGCTATTGCTATTGTTATCTCCTCTTTACCCTTATTTTTTTCGACAAAATCGACTACTAATTCTTTAAATCTCTCCTGTTGCGCTTTCTTTTGTATCCCCTCAAAATCTATTTTTGATTCTTTGCCCGTATATCGCTCCTGCTCCATTGGTCTGTCTTTGAGTATATGTCCGAGATAATCTTTCGCTTCAGTTTCCTTCTCTAGTTTAGGGATCTTAATATTTTTTGGGCTTTCAATTCCACCTAACTTTTCTATTAAGTCAGCAATTAGCGATCCACCCCGTTCAAGGCTGAACATTACTTGAGCTCCCTTCACAGCCTCCACTAAACCTAGAATCGCTTTTCTTTCCTCTTCAATAAACGGTCGGTATATTGCCCCTTGATAAGAAGTATATATTTTATCCGTACCTCGTATGGTTTTTACTGCACCTTCTCGGCTTTCTGGACTGTCCGATGTGAGATCTTTTTGCGTTTTTAATCGTTTCTCATTGATCGAGTCATCAATATCAAAATGTTCGATTTCTCCATGTTTGAATTTGGGTGATCGATCATTGATTAATGTCTCGGGTGTTTTTGCTTTTGCCCCCTCATAATGTATAATATAAGCCAAATCATAAAGTTTTTCTTGATTTTTTCGATACTTAATGACTTCTTGTTTTACTCTAATATCTATCTGACTCGGATCTTTCTTGTCATCTTCTTTGATGATTTTATATAATGTATAGAATAAAGGATCGCAATCTTCCTCATACGCTAACTTCTCTCCTTCTACATCCTCAAGATTAGCACTAATTTTTCCATTTACATTATTGAAAAAATGATTAATTCTTTCATTGGTAGGTTCTGGTAGTTCGTGTTCGCCGACTTTATCCTTCTCTTTAATCGGAGTCCAGTTTTTCTTGATTAGTTTATAAATAACTCGTTGAACCAATCCTTGCCCATGCTTTAAATCTTGGGATGAGAATCGGTTCACACTTGACGCTAATCCTATAGTCTCATCTTTTCCATGCTCTGCTTTCATTCCCATCAAATCCGCTTCTCTCTCCAACCCCACATCATCATTAATCCGCACTCCCTTCATCTGCATCGTCGGTTTAACCCTTCCCTGCATCTGCTGAACCACATGCCAAGCTTCATGGGGCAAATACTCCTCCTGCCCAGGTGCAACATGAATCTCCGTGCCCTGAGTGTAAGCTAATGCCTGTAATTGGACAGGTTTCGGCGAATTATAATGAACCCTGACATCATTTAACGAATAGCCCGATAAATTCTCTACCCCTGACTTAAGGTCATTAGGTAAACCAGTTTGATTAGGAGTTTCCGTTTTTTTTGCCTGTATCGGTTCAGAAAACGCTTCTATACAGGAACCTTCTTGCTCATTCTCAAATGGCAATCTTTTCCCTGCCCTTCCCTGCTGCACTACATGAGTCAACTCATGGGCGATTAACTCCTGCCCACCTCGGCTGTTTGGCTCATACTCCCCCTGCCTAAAGAACACATCCTGCCCCGTCGTAAACGCCTTGGCTTGTATCGATTTGTTTAACTGGTCAGATTGCGAATCTGTATGCACCTTCACGCCGCTAAAGTCTGCCCCCATTGCTTCACCCATCTTTGCTTGCAGATTGGGATCTAAAGATTGACCGCTACCCCGTGCACTTTGAATGGAGGACTCTAAATTCTCTGATGCTTCGCCCCCAGCAAGGGTGTCACGCCTTTGCACCACTGACTTCATTTGTAGTTCTTCCTCTTCCTCAGGCATCGCCTCTCTCTGTATTGTCCCTGAGAGTGGTTGCATCTGAAGTTCCTCTTCCTCCTCTGGCATCGCCTCGCGTTGGAGTGAAGAGATTTCGGGCTTCATCTGAAGTTCCTCTTCCTCTTCTGGCATTGCTTTGCGTTGAGCGCTTTCAGGGACATTGATTTTTTGCACGACCTGAGCTGCAACACTATCTGCTTCTTGCTCGTACTTGTCGCCTACGGCTCCGATCGCTAACTTAGCCTGTATGGGTTGTGCCGCAGCCGATTCTGCCGCCTGCTTCTCTTTATATCGTTGCACGATGCCCTCCCACTTCCGCTGCATTAAGCTCTCGTTGGACATGCGTTCGGGATGAACGATAAACTTGTCGGCTGGGATGTAGAGATCTTGGGCTGAGTTTAGATTTGCTAACTGTTCCTTGCTATTGCCATCGGCAGTTCTTTCCTTTGCTTGAGGAGGTGCAAAGGGACGCGTTTGCATTTGTATCGTTGGCGGCGCAAATGAAGAATCAGTTGGGGGCTTTTTTATATATTTTCTCATGGCTGAGAACCTCTCTCGCTAACTTGAGTATCGTCTGAATTTTCAACTAGGACGCAAACAACAAGACGGGATAAAAACTCTATAGAAGGCTTTTGATATTCTTAGGAACCGCTACAAAAAATATCGTTTTTCCATAATAAGCCCATTTTAATGAAAATTTTGCTTAAATCCGGCTTTTTTTGCGCATATACGCCGTAAATGTAAATCTAGAGAGATTTTGCGGCATTTCTGAAATTAGGCAAAAACATGAAGAATTGTAACTCTTTCTGGTTGAGGGAGTTTCAGAACTGCCAAATTGTGAATGTGGAATTGCTACAAAGAGCTATCAGCCTAAAATGATAGGGGCAATTCATTGCCCCTATCATTCAAATCAAAGGAAAAAATACGGTCGCAAATGCCTCTGCTAACGTCAGTTCGGGATAAGAAAACCTGAAACGCTATACATCCCAAGGATCCCCCCCAGCCCCCCTTGAAAAAAGCAGGGCTGTTTCATTCTTGAGTAAATAGGAGAAAAGAAGTAAACCTAAAGGCAAAATGAGAGTATTTGCTTGATATTATGGCTTAAATGGCTAATTGCCTCCGTCAAAGCATCAAAACCA